>JBAXBD010000180.1:0-9862 GCA_037142165.1 Schlesneria sp.
CAGATGCATTTCGCGTTAGGGATTGCAGTGTAGGATTCTTATCCGCAATGGAAAGCCCGACCCCGTCTTCGGGGTAACGCCCAAAAGAGGCAAGCATGATTCACGAAACGGGGACAGGCAGCAAAGGCGTAACGTCGCTGCTTACCGGTGGAACGACAATTGAAGCCGGTGTCGGTTCGTCGGGGATGTAAAGCAGGCGGTCTTTGAATTGTTTCTGATACTCCATGAGATAGGCCACAAGTTTCGCAAGATCATGATCAAAGCTGGCGGAAATCTGGTGACGTACTTCGCGAAGTTCATCAATAACGGGGTCAGGCATTGGTTTCATCTTCGGCTCCAAGTAATTCCAAAGGTGTCACAAGAGCGGGAACAAACAGACCAAGCATCGTGTTGATCCTACGAATGTGCCCGAATTTGTTTGCGTTGGCAATATGCAAACAATTCCACGTGACCAAGAAATCGCACTTATGAAAAGAGGCTATTGCCAAATGGAGCGCATCACCTTTCGGATCGGCTGGCATCACTTTATGTTGAATGTAGGTCATCGCAATATCGAAGATCGCCTGGTCGATCGGCAGCAAAGGCAAACTTCGAATCAATGACAAACGTTGAGCACTTCGTTCGGGAATGCCAACCGACAGTTCGTTGATCACAGCGGGACTGGTCAGCAATTCGTATCGAGACGGTGCTATGTCCCACCACTGCCGCGTCCACTCCCGACGTGCGATAACGTCCGGTGAGGTTCGCTGTTCATGGTAGAAACTCGGGATCGATGATTCGACATACACGCGAGGTTTTTGCATTCGGTCAGCATACCATTCCGTGCAAATTGTCGAAAGCAGCAGAAGCCCGGTGAAAATTCCGTATTGCATGACGTAATAAGTGACGATATTATTTCGGAAACAACTCGTCACAGTAAAAAAAGGTGTGCAGATGGCGAAGAAGGCGACCGCGAAACCTATTGAAACTACCAGCAAAGCTCGGCTGGAACTCCGCCTCGATAAAGAGGTCAACGAAGGAATAAAGCATCTCGCAGACTCCGCAGGAATTAGTGTCAATCAATTGATGCAAGCGTTGGCTCGGTGGGCATGGCAGGAAGGGCACGTCGGCGAACCGAAACGGGACGCGGAAGGAATTGTACGAACGAAACATCAGCCAGGATGCATCTGGATGGGGCGGCAGGGGTGGAAATTGGAAGAGTTAGACTCAAACGAAATGGGGCCAGCGTACGACGAACTCGAAGAACATTACAAAGGGCCGGAAAAAGGGGAAATAAAACTGATTCTCGATTTCACAGAACGACGAGTGCTTCGCGACGAATGAATGGAATGATTGTGGACGAATCACTTTTGGGATGAATGGAATCATGAAACGAAAACCAACGGATACGAACAAGGACGATGGGGAAGCCCTGCCGATAGGCAGCGGCTCCCCATCGTCCAGGACAGGAAGCCGGAAAGCCAAAACACCAGCGGGTGCGTGCCCTAGTAACACGCACCCGCAGACTCGCCAGGAGGGAGGAGGTACTTCTTTAAGTAGTAGTCAAGTTATCCGTAGTTATAGTCAAGGAGTTTTTAACATAGATTGGTGGGAGTCAGCAGGTTGTATTGTTTGGAGCGATGCATCAAAGGCGGTTTTCGATGAATTTGAGAAATGCGCATTTCGGGCGGAAGAGTGTCGACAACTAATCGTTTCCACCTATGGCGACGGGCAGATTTTGGTTCATAGTCGCGGATTGGGAACGGGGCACGGAAGTCGACTGGAATTTCGTCTCGAATGGCGCGGTGTGACAATCGCATTGTCTGCGAGGTCCGACGCAACGCGACAGCTATCAAATTTCTATCTCAAGGTCCCTGGCGAAGCGTGCTTGCTGATAGGTTATGACAAAGTCCGTGAAACCGTAGAAGGTTGGATTCGGGCGTGGGGAGGTGAGTTGCAAGACGAATGGGTACGTCGGCTGGATATTTGCCTCGACGTTCCAAACCTTGACCGTCGCGAGAAAGTCTATCCAGCATGTCTGGTGATGCAATATGTGTCGACGGTGAAAGGCGATAACTGCAATCGTTTGGCAGGGGATTGGACCGGGTTCACAATTGGTAAAAGCCCAGGTATCAGACTGAACATCTATGACAAAGTCGCAGAACTGAAGCACAAGAGCAATGAGCTTTACACGTTGGCCATGATTGATCGGCGGTGGGGTGGAACGATGCCCGAAGCTGCGGCACGGGTGGAGTATCAGCTTCATCGGGAGTTCTTCCAGCAGTTCGAAGGAATGAATTCGGCAGCGGCAGTAATTTTAAAATTGCCCGACATTGTTGAACGTCTTGTTCAGACAGAACAACGCCCATTTTTTAAACTGACCGATGCGGTACCGGATCGAGAGGGACGACATCAGGATCGCGCGGGGATACTGCCAGAGTGGGCCGCGATCATCCAAATGTTTCGAGAAGGAGTTGGAAAGCCGACCGGGCCTCTCAAGCGGTTGGATCGCGGCCTTATCGACGCGAAAAGAGCGGTTATGTCTGCAATTGGATACGTAACGTCTGCCGCCGCTCAGTTGGAAATCGTAGTAGAAGGAAGTCAAGACGTCTTGTTTGCGTTGGAAGAGCTGATGCGACGCAATGACATTTCTGACGAACTGATTGCCCAAAAGTACTTGGACAAAGCTCGTCGGTACGGAACTTTGAATGAACCGTGTGAGTTTCCGTTTGGATCAAATTTGGCTGTTTAACTTTTAAAGGAGAATCCCATGGATGGGATGAATTTGGAAAAAATCGGACCGGCACCGTTGATGACAGCGGACGAGGTCGTTCAAGTATTGCGAGTAACGGAACGAACTCTGTGGTCTTGGACGGCACCGCGAGGACCGATTCCGGTAATTCGAATCGGTCGAAGTGTGAGATATTCCAGCGATGCAATTCAACAATTCATTGCGTCGCGAGTTCAGACGATCGGTTCAAAAGCTTAATCAGTAGGGTGTCTAACTGTACGCGTAGGTTCTTCGGGGAAGGGATTGAAATGGCTTCGGTTACAAAGCTCGGTCAAGGAAAGAAGCCTCCGCGTGCTGTTGACTTCGTTAATCACTTGGGGAAACGAAATCGATTGCGGCTTGGCGTTGTATCGCACGAAGACGCGATGGAGTGCTGCCGATTCGTTGAAAAGTTGGTGAACGCCAAACGATTGAACCACAGCCCAGAGAGATCAACCATCGAATGGATTGCGGGCATTAACGATGAGCTTCACGAAAGGCTGTCTCAATTCGGTTTGATTGAATCGCGTACTTCAAAAAGTACTGTGCCATCGGTCGGCGAATGGATCAAAAAATATCTTGAACAACGTCGGCGTGAATTGGCAGCAGGCAGCATTGAGCGACTCACCAGGACGGGAAAGCGTCTAGAAACGTTCTTTGGAAGCAAAACCCGATTGGACGAGCTGACCCCAGCAGGTGCGGCGGATTGGCGTGCCGCGATGCTGGCAGAGATGACCCCCGCGAAGAAGGGGGAAGAACAAAAGCCTCGTCTCAGCGAAACAACCATTCGTAATCATTCGCGCGACGCGAAGACAATCTTTAATGCAGCGGTGGACCGTGAAATCATCGCACGTAATCCTTTCGCCAAGCTGAAGAGTTCAGTTCTCTCGTCGAACCGGTCCCGTTACGTCGGGCCGGATGAAGTCGGTGCGGTGTTGGAAGAATGTCACACGATCGCCTGGCGTTGTCTATTCGGGCTGGCCCGGTTTGCAGGGCTGCGAACGCCGAGCGAAACGCATCGTGTCACATGGGCCGATGTGAATTGGGACCGGCGGCTTCTGACGGTCTACGCGTCAAAAACGAAGATGAGTCGAATCGTCCCGATTACGGCAGACCTGTTTCCGATCCTCCAGGCTGCGTTTGATGAAGCCGCAGACGGTGCCGTGGAAATTGTCACACTGGGCTCGCATCGTTCAAACCTTCATCGAGGCATGGAAAAGATCATTGAGCGGGCCGGATTGGTTCCCTGGGAATATCTGTTCCAGACGTTGCGGTGTTCGGCGGAAACTGATTTCGCAAGGAAATATCCTCAGCACGAGGTTTCTCGATGGCTCGGCCATTCGATGAAAGTTTCCGAGAAACATTATTTGATGAGCGATGCCAGAATTCTCGAATCCGTGACGTCCGCGCCGTCGATGCTGCGCGCAGCAGAAAGCGCAGCAGTAAGTTCCAGAAATGACCAGAAACCGCTAGTTTCGGCCGGAACATTCGGGTTGAAGCCAGAGACAATTATCAGCCCGTTAAACGAAGAAAACCCCTGTAAAACAAGGGTTTTCGACAGTAGCGAGGGCGGGACTCGAACCCGCGACCCCAGGCTTATGAAGCCTGTGCTCTAACCAGCTGAGCTACCTCGCCGTAATCGTCGCCCAAATCATGGACGAACGTTCGGACGCTTTGGTTCGGTCAGGAAGTTTAACAATTTCACGCGTACGAACAAGCGACTGATCTCTGTTGCCGCCTCACAGGATTCCCCGGAACCGAAAGCAGAAAAAGGTATACGCATGGATCAAACGGCTCGCAGAGAACCGAAAACGTAGAAAAGAAAGATTTAGAACGCTAATCAGCACTAATTTTCACTAATCGGAAAATTCAAATTTTGTATCTATCTGTGAAAATCTGCGTGAATCTGTGGCTGATACTCTTCATTCCAGTCCAATGTTCAAGCGATTTTTTCACCGATTTCATTCATCACAGACCCTGGCAGGTGGTTGCTTCGTAGCCGGCGAGTGAGCGGGTCGAAAGCCGTCGATGAACCCGCTTCAGAACAGAAATTTGGCTGCCAATCCGATTGCGGCGGTCTCGATTCTCAGGATTTGACGGCCCAGTTGAATGGCTTTGGCACCGGCTCGCAAGGCGAGTTGGATTTCGACTTCGCTAAATCCTCCTTCTGGTCCAATGGCGATGATCAGACTCTTTTCGTGATTTGCCGGGATCGGCCCCATGGATTCGAGCAATTCGCCTTGAGGATGTGCGATGAGCACCGTGTGTTCGGGAACAAATTGCCTGATGAATTCGGGCCAGGATGTGACAGCACCAATCTCCATCAAATGGTTACGGCACGATTGTTTACAGGCCGCAACCACGGTCTGACGCAGTTTATCAAGCTTACTAGTCCGTGGGTCGACAACGCTGCGTGACGTTGTCAGGGGAATCAGCCGACTGACTCCCAATTCCGTCGCCTTTTCGATTAACCAGTCGAACCGATCACCCTTGGGGACCGCCGTCGCAATTGTTAACACCTTTTCAGGAGGTTCCTCACGCCGAGCGACCTGCACATCGAGTTCGACGTCCCGTTTGCGGATCGTGGCGACTCGACATGTCGCGACCAGTCCGTTGCCGTTGAAAAGCTCGACAATGTCGTCAGGCTGCGACCGCAATACGTGAGCGAGGTGATGCGCTTCCGAATCCGCCAACGTGACGGAACCGGCTTCAACGAGTTGTGGGCAATAAAAACGATGAGACATCAGAACGCGAGTCTCACAATCTCCAGCCGTCGGGCAGGATCGTCCCTTTGGGGATCACAATGATGCCGTCCTGGATGACAACCGGCGTATTTTCCGGGACTTTCAGGACGTTGCCACCACGAATATGAACGCCTTTACCAATCCGGCAGTTCTTGTCGACAATAACACCATCGAGCAAGCTGCCGTCTCCCACGCCGATATTGGGAATTCCTGCCTGCTTATCCGCCAGAATGTCTTCGTCGGTCTGGTAGTTATCGGCACCCATCAGGATCGAGTTCGCGATGGTGACATTGTCACCGATCTTGCAACGCAAGCCGACAACACTGTTTTCGACCATCGACCCTTCGCCGATCACGCAGCCGTCCGCAATCAAGCTTCGTTTGACGTGGACACCATCGCAACGACTCGGCGGCAGGAACCGTGCGTGCGTATAAATAGGGGATTTTTCGTCTTCAAGCTTGAAGGGAGCATTGGGGAGCGTCAGATCGAGATTCGCTTCATAGAAAGATCGAATCGTCCCGATATCTTCCCAGTACCCATCAAACAGATGGACATGGACCTTATGAGTCCGAATCGCCATCGGAAAGACTTCTTTACCGAAATCCTGATAATCCGATTTCGTGAGCAATTCGATCAGAGTCTTCAAGTTAAAGAGATAGATCCCCATACTCGCCAGACAATCGCGTCCGTGGCTTTTAATCCCCCGAGCGTCGATCCAGGCGGGATCAGTTCGTAGGTGTTGATCAATTTCCGCATCGGTTTTGGGCTTTTCGAGAAACCCTCCGATTCGCCCGCTATCATCGACCTTCATGATTCCAAACCCGCGAGCAGCCTCGCGAGTGACCGGCAGCGCCGCGATTGTTGCTTCGGCACCTGACGCTTTATGTGTCGCAAGCATCTCCTCAAAGTCCATGCGATACAACTGATCCCCCGACAGGATCAACACATAGTCGAAGCCATTCTGTTCGAAATGTCGCAAATTCTTCCGGACTGCGTCTGCAGTTCCTTCGTACCAGTTATGCCCTTCCATCGTTTGCTGGGCCGCCAGAATTTCGACAAAGCCCCCGTCAAACTGATCGAAACTGTACGTTTGTCGAATATGAGCATGCAGGCTGACCGAATTGAACTGGGTCAACAGATAGATGCGGTTGATCCCGCTGTTAATACAATTCGAGATCGGAATGTCGATCAGACGATACTTTCCCGCCAACGGTACAGCGGGTTTTGATCGAACTTCGGTGAGAGGAAACAGTCGGGTTCCCTTGCCTCCACCAAGAATGACGGCCAGCACATTTCGCATACCAAATCCCTTATCAATGCCGGCAGCCGCGCCAACGTCAAATTTATGACAAACATCCGCCCCGAACGATGGGGCTTCAGACCGATGGTTTTCTGCCTAGATACCAGATTCATTTTCTTAAGAGAATAGCGATTGAGTCTACGAAACGGGAGTAAACCCCGAGGGATTCCCTTGCCGTTTTCGAACTAAAACGTGATCGTGTCGCGGAATGACCAGTCGAGACTCGATTTGAGTTCGGCCAGTTCAACGCTCAACGAAGGCATTGCCCCACTTCGACCCGCAACGAGTGACCCGAATCGATTGGCAAGATCGAGTGTTGAAGCCAACGGCCATTTATGCAAATACCCGAAAATGATTGCTGCTGTAAAGGCGTCACCAGCCCCTACGGTGTCAACAACCTTCACTGGATATGCAGGAAGTTCGATCACTTCATCGCAGGTCACGGCCAGACAACCCCGGCTACCTCGCGTCACGCAGACCAACTGCAATTGCTTGTAATCGTCTAACAATCGTTTGGCGAATCGAATTTCATCTTCCTGACGAAAATCGAAAAGTTTCGTCAGAACTTTGACCTCTTCGTCGTTGAGCTTGACGATCGTGGCATGCGATAACGACTTTGCAATCCAGTCTCTCGCAAAAAACGGGGGACGCAAGTTAACGTCGTAGACAACCAGGCAGCCGCTGGAAAGCGATCTGAGACACTGTTGGATCGTATGCCTTGAAACAGGTCTTCGTTGCCCGAGCGTGCCAAAGCAGATGGCCTGGGCCGAATGAACGGCCTCGAGCAATTCAGGCGTCGCTTCCAGAAAATCCCAGGCGGAATTCTCCAGGAACGTATATTCAACGTTTGCCTGGCCGTTTGTCGAAACCGTGACCGTTCCGGTCTGGTGATTAGGATCGATCTGGACTAATTCCGTGCTGAGGCCCTGTGCGGACAGAAATTTGCCAAGACCATCACCCAATTCGTCCTTTCCGACCCGTGTTGCCACGGCAGCAGTGAGGCCCAATTGTTGAGCGTGGAAAGCGACGTTTGCCGGTGCTCCTCCAGGTAATCGTTCATCCGGAAAACAGTCCCAGAGAAGTTCGCCAAGACCGACCATCTGAACGGGTTGATTCATCAATCTACTTTCAAGGGCTTGCCGTTAGACTCAAACATTTATTGAGTCGGAAAAATCTCGAATCAAACATCGAGAACGACGCGTTTTATATCCGACGACCGTTCTTTTTGCCCGAAACGATTCGATTCTCTTAATAGGAATTCGGGAGTTTCGCTTTAGATGACGCATGAAAGCGATTGCTGTGTCATCTGTAGTAATGAATAGGAAGATTGCGACTCATAAATCCGGTGAAGGAGTTGGAGCCGGAGTCGGGGGCGTTGGAGTCACGACACGAGTCGGCGGTGCGACTTGCGATGAAGGAACGCCTGGTGACGGTTGCGCTTCTGCTGCGACAGCGATCGCCTGTCTCAAGTCCCAGCCGGTTTCATCGAAAGTGAATAGATATGTTCCCGCCTTCAATTGATATCGCATCTGCTGACTGCGATTACCGGCCCGTAGGAATTCAATCGTCCAGATTCGATCTTCGACAAATGTCTGAACGTAACCCGGCTTGATCGAATAGACGGTCCCATTCAACATGTAAGACAATTCGGAGGTCGCTCCTTGCGGAAACATCAATTTGATTTCCCCTGCACGCGAAACAGGTTGAGCGGACGCAACGTTCCGCCGGGTTTCAATCACCACAGGAGGTTCCGACGGCGAAATCACCGAAATGGCTGGGAAAATATTAGGACCAGACGAGATCACTGTCTGGTAAGAACTTCCGGGCGAATAAACATATCCGTTGCCATTGTGGGTGTATTCGATCACCCCGCCACGCGTGGCATTGTTGAGAACAGTCCGCGTCGGATAAACGCCGCCAACAATCACGTTACGCGGAGGACTGATGACGTTCGCACCAACAACCGCTGAACCAATTGGCCTTCCGTTTGAATAGTAGCCGCCCGACAAACCAACGCTGTCCGTGTACGAAACTCCGTTGTAAATACCCGGATAAGATCCACCGTAGCCACCCGAGGTGTAGCCGTTCCCCTGGTACTGACCATAACCAGTGTACTGACGGGGAACGCCAACGTTCGTGATCCGTCGACCGTAATCATCAACGGTTGAACCAACTTGATCGATGACGCGCCCGTCGACATCGACGGCTCGACCATTCGAATCGATCCCTCGACTTCGCGGATACTGCAATTCGGCGGGAGCGCCCCCGCTGTAGATTTGTTGCCCCGCAACCTCGCAAGGGATACAAGCCGCCAACCCGATTACGGTCACCACCAACACAAACACTTGAGAACGAATCATGATCTTACCTTATTTTTCGACCAACCCGCGACGCGCTTGGCTCTCGTCTATTGTCATACAGTGTTCGACAAATTGTCAAATGGCTTATTTTTGATGGCGATATTCTCGGCAACCGTTTTGATCAAGGGCCACCGTGAGACCGTTATTGAAGACCAATGATCGTCGTTCTCGTATGTTTCAGCCGGAATCATTTGTATGATAGACACTACGAACTGGCTCGACTTGACCGGTCCGTCATCAATCGAGTTCAGATCGTTTGAATTGACTGTTATTCGTTGAGGCGGATGTTGATGCGTATCCTGATCGTCGAAGACGAAGAAGCCCTGGCACTCGGTTTGAAATTCAATTTTGAGCAGGAAGGGTACGAAGTCCTGCTGGCGGGGGACGGCCCGACCGCATTGAAACTGTTCCAGACTGCGGTCCCTCGGATTGATCTGATTATTCTTGATCTGATGCTCCCGGGAATGAGCGGCTACGAAATCTGTACCGCGATTCGTACGACGAATAAACTTGTGCCGATCATTGTCCTGAGCGCGCGAACACTCGTCGAAGACCGGATGCATGCCTTTGATGTCGGAACCGACCAGTACATTACAAAACCGTTTGCCTTGCCGGAATTGCTCAACCGCGTCAAAAACCTGCTGGAACGATATCGGACAATTTTGACCGATGTCGTCTCGACCCCGCCTGCCAATGATGTTGCCAAGCC
>JBAXBD010000181.1:0-9815 GCA_037142165.1 Schlesneria sp.
ATGCCGTAAACGTTGTGCGGCCATTTTTGCCCGGAGTCGGCGGCTGGAAGCCGCCGTTACAGTCGCGGACCATCGTTGCTCAAGTATTCAAATCACTGAAATGTCGGAATACACAGGGCTTCCCCCGTAGTTGCGCAAATGCCGTAAACGTTGTGCGGCCATTTTTGCCCGGAGTCGGCGGCTGGAAGCCGCCTCTGAGGTCGAGGGCCATTGTTGCGCAGAGCTTTTCGAATAAATTGAAATGCAGAACCGGACAACTACAAAACTCGTGAGGATCATCAACAAAGTACCTCAGCGACCTGTCACTTTGCGATTTCCGCTGAACGCATCCAGGCTTCGGTTGGCTGGCTGGGCGTATGCTGGCCCCCCGTAGGTCGCGACGACACCGCCTCCTTCGCGTTCATGGATATCGTCATGTAGCGAACGAAGTTCTTCGGTCGACCAGTTTTCGATCGCTCCATATGCCGTAGAAGAGTTCCCGTGGATCCCTCGCAAGTGTCTCAGGACCATTTCTTTGCTGGGGTTTGGATCACCTTCTACGGTCCAGTGGTTACCTCGCAATCGATAGTTTCCCGTTGATTCGACTCGTGCAGCTTCGGAAATCGCGGATTTTGGTCGCTCGTTTTCCCCTTTCAGCAGCCATCCGAATGTCCAGACATCGAGAGGTGTGGTGCAACCGTCCTTGAAAGAGCGAACAATTTCACCGTCAACGATGCAAGCGACTGTGGGAAACTCTTTTGCTTTAAGGAGTTGCATCAATCCAGGGATGTTTTCATAGTCAACGATCTGAATGTGGTTATTCGGACCCTCACCAATTCGCCAGCCGGTGGACTGCAGCTTTTCAAAAACCCCGCCAGTGGCGCGAAGGCGATTTAATTCGGTCTCGCAGCGTTCGCAACCTTGTTTCGTGATGAAAAGGACTCGTGACCGAAGTCCTTTTGAATCAGGGTTTTGTTGCTTTGCGGTTGAGGCTGGGTTGGCATCCGCTTCCGTCACGATCTTGCGAGCGTTGATTTGGATTGGATCTTGTCCCTGATCGTCAGCAAAAATCGTGATTCCAGCCACGATAGTGAGCAGCAAGGCTGCATAAACCGGCGATCTCATCGACATTCGATAAAGCCTCTATTCAATACGATTCGGAAAATGGAATCAGGCGGATTTTCCGCCTCAAAGTACGTATTTCGACCGGCCAGTGTGGCAATGATCCATGCCGAAATCATGTGATACAGCGAATTTCGCGTCAGTTAGCCACTCGCATGGATTCGGTAGAGGCATACCGCATACCACGCGTTTCGGCAGAATCTGCGCCTTGGAAAATATTCGGCCTGATTCTGGTCGCTACATTGGCTTTGGTACCGTCGTTGATCGTTTTTCTTAAAAGCGGACATTGTCGTCCGGTATAATCCGTATGCTCGGCTTGCGTGTTGGGGCAGGGCTGAATTGTCAGGGGACGTTTTTGCAGTAAGAAATAGGACTTATGGGACTGATGGGACCAATAGATTTCAGAATGTCCTATCAGTCGCATGTGTTTCATGAGTCCCATTTTGGAATCACGCTGAACTACCGTAATCCAGATCTTCCCTTTGGAAAAAACGGACGACTTGCGGCAAAACGTGTTTGACCAATCGGCTGACAGTCGATTAGGATCAACAGTGGCCGATGCGTCGGCTACCCGCCGGAATCTCCTGCCTGACCTGAAAGGCCCGCCCATGTTTCGCATCGAAGTTGGATCCACTCGCCGTTACTGTGACGGGATGTCTCGCCGAAGTTTTGTTCAACTTGGTGTGGCGGGGATGGCATCGGCCGGGATTCCACAGATTTTGCGAGCCAAAGAAGCTTCTGTTGAACGGGGGCATTCGAGCAAAAAAACGAGTGTGATTTTGATCTGGCTGGATGGCGGGCCAAGTCACCTTGATTTATACGACCTGAAACCTCAGGCACCGGCCGAGTATCGCGGGATCTGGAATCCGATCAGAACCAACATCGACGGGATCGAGATTGGTGAACTTTTTCCGTTACAGGCGAAGTGCGCCGATAAGTTCTCGATCGTGCGATCTTTGCATCACGGATCAGGTGACCACTTTACGGGTGGGCACTTCATGTTGACGGGTCGAGGCGGAGTGAGCGGTGCTGCGACGCAGGGAAAATCTCCATTTATCGGATCGATCGCCACGAAAATGACAGGTGCGCGGCAACCGGGAATGCCACCGTACGTTGCCGTGCCGTATGGAATGAGTATCGGGTTGCGGCCGGGTTATTTTGGTGCAAATTATATCGGGGCTTCGCACAACCCATTTGAAACGGACGGTGACCCGAACTCTGCTGCGTTTAAGGTTCAGAACATTCAAATGCCGTCGGGAATGTCGGTTGATCGGCTGGATGACCGTGCCGCGCTTGCAAAACATGTTGACCGGTTGCGGCGTGACGTCGAGACAAAGGGGATGCTCGATTCGATGGATCGATTCGATCGTCAGGCATTGGATCTGGTGACGGGCCAGGCGGCCCGTACGGCGTTTGATTTGGGGTTAGAAGATCCGAAAATTCGCGATCGATACGGACGCCACAGTTGGGGTCAAAGTACATTATTGGCTCGGCGACTGGTGGAAGCCGGGACAACGTTCGTCACGGTCCATTTCGGTGGCTGGGATCACCACTGGGACTTGAAATCGGGCATGGAACGATACCTACCGATCGTGGATGCTGCCGTTTCGTCTTTGTTTGAAGATTTATCGCAGCGTGGCCTGCTTGACAGCACTCTCGTGATGCTGTGCGGCGAGTTCAGCCGAACCCCTCGAATGAATAACGGGGGGAACGGTGGTCCGCCGCTTAGCATGGGGACCCCCGGTCGCGATCACTGGGGGAATGCAATGTTCTGCCTGATGGGAGGTGGTGGCGTGCAAGGTGGGCGTATTGTTGGTTCCACAAACAGGTTAGGTGAGGTTCCTCAAGATCGTCCTGTCACTCCTGCGGATATTCACCATACGATGTTCCACGTGCTTGGGGTTGATCCACAGATTAGCTTCCTGAATCATAGCGGGCGCCCGACTTCGGCCCTGGAGCCTGGTTCCGTGATTCAAGAATTGCTGTAAACGGACTTCCTTGACCGTCATTTCCCGTTCAAGTACTATGTCACGCTTCACTCGGGGGACAGTCCCGCCAAATTTTTTGGCAATCTGGGTTATTTCCTCGTTCATTCATTGCCTCGATAGGTTGGGAACAACTCAACATGGCCGCACCTAAGCGTCGTCAATCCAAAGGTCGTTCACGTCGTCGTCGAAGTCACGACGGTTTAACGCCCGTTCAGCTACACAATTGTCCGAAATGTCAGACAAAGATTCCTTCGCATGTCGTCTGCCCGACGTGCGGTGATTACATGGGGCGGACTCTCGTCGAAGTCGAGGAATAGTCCTCTATGCGGATTGCACTGGACGCAATGGGTGGGGACTTTGGTCCTCAGCCCAATATTGACGGAGCGATTGCGGCCCTCAAAGAGAATCCGGATCTTCATGTGACGCTCGTTGGCGATGTGACATCGTTAGAGTCGTTATTGTCGGAATCTGGTTTTAGCAGCGATCGTTTATCTCTCAAGCCTGCTGATGGTTGGGTTGAGATGAGCGAAAAGCCGGTTGAGGCGTTGCGCAGCAAACCGAACTGTTCGATCATTGTGTGCTGGCAGATGATGGCGACCCAGCAAGTTGACGCGGTGGTCAGTGCAGGTCATACCGGCGCTGTTGTTGCTGCAGGCTTGCGTACACGTCTATTTCTCAAGGGAGTCAAGCGGCCCGGGATTGCCGTGGCGTTGCCGACGACCAAGGGTAAAACGGTCCTGATGGACGTGGGAGCCAATCCTGGAGCTCGTCCGGAGCATCTAGTTCAATACGGGACCATGGGTTCGATCTACGCTCGCGAAATGCTTGGCATCGAACGCCCGACAGTCGGCATCATGAATATTGGTAGCGAAGACGGTAAAGGAACTGATGATTTGCGCGAATCACTTGCGTTGTTCGCGAAGAGTCCGTTTCGTGACCGTTTCATCGGCAATGTCGAGGGGCGTGATCTTTATTCAGGTGGGGCTGATGTTGTGATTTGCGAGGGTTTTGTTGGAAACGTACTTCTGAAAGCGGCAGAAGGGATGGTCGACATGTTGATGAAGTCGGTCTCTGCCGAAGTTTTGAGTGCTCTCGATAGAGAAAAGCCACTCGCAATTGACGCCCTTCGAAATCTGGGGAAAAAGTTTGAGTATCATGAAGCGGGCGGAGCGCCATTGATGGGTGTTGATGGGATCGCGATTATTTGCCATGGTTCAAGTAATTCTCGGTCGATTTACAATGCACTTCGTGTTGCCACGACGCTGAAAAATCGGCGAATCAACGAACAGATTGTTGAAGAACTGTCGCTCGCGGCGATTGCCGTGAGCTGATGAGAAACGCACTTTGAATCGGGGCTTCGGAGCCAATCAAAGTGAGTAAATAAAGCAATTCAAAGGCCAGTTGAGCCTGTAGGGCTCTTGAGCTGGTTTTTCAATGCTGTGTTAAGTTGAGGATGGTACGTGGGTAAGATCGCATTTCTTTTTCCGGGGCAAGGTGCTCAGCATGTCGGGATGGGAAAATCCCTGTCCGCACGTTTTCCCGCTGCGAAATCGCTATTCGATCAGGCGCGTGAAGTTCTTGGGTTCGACCTTGCTTCGATATGTTTTGATGGGCCAGCAGAGCGCCTTGACACGACGATCTTCAGTCAGCCCGCGTTATTCGTAAGCAGTCTGGCAGCATTGGAAATGTTGCGAGCCGAACACCCTGAGGTCGTCGATAGTTGTGCTATGGCTGCGGGGTTGAGTCTTGGTGAGTACACCGCCCTCGTTTTTTCTGGAGCAATGTCATTTGAAGATGGCCTGCGAGTCGTGCAGCGGCGCGGCGAAGCGATGCAGCAAGCGGCTGACGCCAATCCGTCGGGTATGGTCAGCGCCCTCTTGCTGGATCGAGAACAGGTTGTCCAGGTGCAAAACGAGGCGTCGACCGCCGGTCAAATCTGGATTGCGAATTACCTTTGCCCTGGAAACACGGTCTTGTCTGGGGAAAAGCCAGCGTGTGTTCGCGCCACAGAATTGATTGAAAAAATTGGTGGTAGTGCCCGTACGCTGACTGTTGCCGGTGCATTTCACACACCGCTCATGGGGTCCGCCTGTGGTCAGCTAGAAGAAGTTCTGCGAAAGGTTCAGATTAAACTAGGTCGAATTCCTGTCGTGTCAAACGTCGATGCAAAAACACATTCGGATGCCGAGGAGTTAAGGCAAATTCTTGTAAGGCAGGTGACGCAGCCTGTTTTGTGGGAAGACTGCGTTCGAGAGCTGTTGGCACAAGGGTGTGATCAATTTTATGAAATTGGTCCTGGAAAGGTCCTGAAGTCGCTTTTAAAGCGAATTGATCGAAAGGTGGATTGTCAATCAATCAATGACGATGGCTGAGTTGATATTTTTGTTGAATCAGGCTGAAAAAAAGCGTCTGGACGCAATGATTTCTTGCCTGGCAGTTTGTTTTCTTTTCTGCGAGCGGCAGCGGATTGGATCGCTGATATTTTCATTGCCGTTTACACGACTCTCAAAACCCTGTATACCGTCGCGAAACCGGGTAAGAAGTCTGTATTCTTCGACTGATTGACACTGAAATTTCCACCACGATTGCCGTGATGGTCAGTACTAATTTTTAAGATTCGGCTCCGAAGGAGTGAGGCGTGGCGTCGTCGACTGAAGAAAAAGTAATTGAAGAAAAAGTCATTGGGATCGTCAGTGAGCAACTGAATATTCCTAAGGAAGATATTAAATCTGCCAGCAATTTCGTTGCAGATTTAAAAGCTGATTCGCTCGATCTGGTAGAATTGGTCATGGAATTTGAAGACCACTTTGGAGTGCAGATTCCAGAAGCTGATCAAGCGAAAATTGTGACCGTAGGTGATGCAGTCAAGTACATCACGGAGAAGCAGTGACGGATGTCCAGACGCGTGGTAGTGACAGGGATGTCGGTCATCACCGCCCTCGGCTCAGAAATCAATGAGTTCTGGGATCGCCTTTGTGCGGGTAAAAGTGGTGTTGGCCGACTGGGGCGATTTGATTGCTCCGACTTTAAAGTCAACTTTGGAGGCGAAGTCAAAGACTTTCGTCCTGAAGATCATTTTGACTCGAAGGAAGCTAAACGACTGGATCGATTCAGTCAGTTTGGACTGGCGGCTGCTCAGAAAGCGATCCGGCAATCTGGTATCGATTTCAAGGCGGTAGATGATCCATATCGTTGCGGCGTCATCATTGGAAGTGGCATCGGTGGATTAAACGAGATCGAAGAACAGCATGCCAAACTCTTTGATCGAGGTCCGTCACGGGTCTCACCGTTTATGATTCCAAAATTGATGGTGAATGCCGCCAGCGGGAATATTTCGGTCCAGTTTGGCCTCAAGGGGCCAAGCAGCGCTGTCGCAACCGCATGTGCTTCTGCAAGTAATGCTATTGGTGATGCGTATCGATTGATCCAACATAATGTCGCCGACGTCCTGGTTGCAGGTGGCAGCGAAGCCGCAATCACGCCGATGGGTCTATCGGGTTTCGCACGAATGGGGGCACTCTCGACACGGAATGACTCACCCGAGTCAGCCAGTCGCCCGTTTGATCGAGATCGTGATGGATTTGTCCTCGCAGAAGGTGCTGGGGTTGTTGTTTTGGAAGAGCTGGAACATGCAAAAAAGCGAGGAGCCCAGATTTTTGGTGAAGTCCTCGGTTACGGCATGTCTTCAGACGGGTCGCATATGACTGCCCCAGACCCAGAGGGGGCAGGGGCTGCTCGTGCGATGAGTTTGTCACTCAAAGATGCCCGGCTTACCGTAGCAGAGATAGACTACATCAATGCACATGGGACAAGCACGCCGCTTGGTGACAAGGCTGAAACCAATGCCATCAAGCGTGTATTTGAAGCCGAGGCCAAGCGGGTCTGTGTTTCAAGCACTAAGAGCCAGTTGGGGCACTTGCTCGGGGCATCGGGTGGAGTCGAATTTGTCGTCGCAGTTTTGACCCTGTTGCATCAGATCATTCCGCCGACCATTAATCTTGAGAATCCTGATCCTGATTGCGATCTGGACTATGTCCCAAATAAAGCACGTGAAGTTCGCATCAATCGTGTGATGTCGAACAGTTTCGGGTTCGGCGGTCACAACGCCTGTTTGGTAGTTGGGCGTGTGAACTGACGGAAAGTTTTAACGGAAGTTTTGATGGGGTTTCTGCGTGATCGCCAGACGTTTGGTTCGCCGTGTGCGACCACTTTGACGCAGATACGTGGCCGCCAATGAGCACCAAATCGTGACCAGATCTTCAGAGACTCGGGAAGTTGTTATCACCGGCGTAGGCATCGTCAGCCCGATCGGCATCGGAGTCGATGCGTTCTGGGATAGCCTGTCTGCGGGCCGTTCCGGAGTTCGACACGCTGAACTATTTCCTGGATTCGCAGCTCCGGACGGCGTGGGGGCTGAAGTTCGCGACTTCACGGATGAATCTGCTCGCAAAGTTTATCTGAAAGAGCAGCGCAAGAATCTCAAGGCGATGTGCCGCGAAATTCAATTGGGCGTCGCCTCGGCCTTATTGGCCTTACAGAATTCTGAGATCGACCTGAGCCAGATTGATCACGAGCGACTGGGAGTCGAATTCGGTGCTAATTTGATGCTCAGTCCCCCGGAAGTGTTACTGGAAGGTTGTGTCGCTTGCTGCGATGAAGGGACAACACGCTTTCAAACGACACATTGGGGACAGATGGGTCTGACCAAACTTGAACCGCTGTGGCTATTGAGATATCTGCCGAACATGCCCGCCTGTCACATCAGTATCTCGGCCGATGCACGAGGGCCAAGCAATTCCCTGACGCTGGATGATGCATCGGGAAATACTGTAATTGGCGAGGCGATGAGAATTATCCTTCGTGGATCCGCGGACATGATGATTGTCGGAGTGACCGGAACCACCCTGCATCCCATCAAGACATTGCATCAGGCGTTGTGGAATGACCTGGCGCGAACACCTGAAGCACCTGATCGCCGCGCTCGGCCATTCGATTTGAATCGATCTGGTCGAGTTGTCGGTGAAGGATCTTGCTCTTTTATTCTGGAAGATCGTGAGCACGCCACGAAGCGTGGTGCCAAAATCTGGGGACGTGTTCTGGGAACCGGTTCATCATGTGTGACGAGTCCTGACCAGCAGGCAAATTATCGCCAGGCTTTAGCCAACGCGATGCGTGGCGCATTGCGAAGTTCGGGCCTTCGGCCGGATCAGATTGGCCATATCAACGCGCATGGTTTGGGAACCGTCGACGTTGATATGGCAGAATCACAAGCCATTCTGGATGTTTTCGGGGATGAATTAGGTCGACGTATTCCCGTAACGGCTCCGAAGAGTTTTCTTGGCAATTCTGGTGCGGGGTCCGGATTGCTGGAATTGGCTGCATCGGTTATCGCCCTTACTCATGGCGCAATTCCACATACTTTGAACTATGAAACGCCTGATCCGGCTTGCCCGTTAAACGTGGTCGCTGGACAACCGCTGGCAACTTCCAATCGTATCGTTCTCAGTATCAACGTCACTCGCATAGGCCAAGCGGCTGCTTCAATTGTTGAAGTCTATGCGTGAGTTACCCTAAAATCGGTTTGGGCCACGCGCGCGGATGAATTTTCCGTTTTTGAGTATGGCTGTCACCGCTTGCGTTCTGAGTATATGAACTCGTTCGCGAAGAGCTTCAGGATTGTTTCCTGTGGTGCATCAGGTGCTCGGCACTCATTGTTTGGCCCCGGTTGACGGATCGAGAAGTGATTTTTCGCCCGTCTCCATTCGACGTTGGTGGAGTTTTGACTTGCGCTGGATACGTCTTGCACCGATGACTGCCGAGTCGCTCGTTATTTGTTTGGCGGTGTACTTAGGAAGCGTATTTCAGGCGATCGCGGAACGTGAACCATTTGAGGATGTCCAGCGAAGTTGGGGGGCGATTGTTTCATTGCGCCTGCCTGCTATTCAAGACGGAGTGCGCCGTTCGTTGGATTCCGATCTTCATGGTCCATTTGATGTCTGGTCCCAAGAATGGTGGCGAATTCCGATAACCGCCTTTCATCATGCCAATTTGATTCACCTTACATTAAATCTTGTTGGAGCCTGGTATCTGGGGCATCGCCTTGAGCTGCAATGGGGCAGCCTCAAGATGGCTCTCTTCCTTATTCCGGCGGTTTGTATTCCAGTCATGTCAGAGCTTTGTATGGGTAACTCGGTTTTGGGGTTTTCCGGAGCGACATGTGCCATGCTCGGAGCGCTTGCGATTTTAAGGCATTTTGATGACGAATTGGCCATGTCATTTTCATTTGAGGCGGTTGGATTGGGCTTAGGAATGATTGCCTTGGGCTGTCTATTGACGGTTTTCGAAGTATCTCCTTGCGCGAACGTCGCTCATTTGACAGGGTTAATTTACGGCACGGTGATCGCATTTCTGATGGGCGGCCCGTTTCGACGTGTTTTTTTACTTCGAATCAGCGTCGTACTGGCTCATGTGTGGCTACTGCCATGGCTGTTACTCGTGATGAACCCCTATTGGATTGGACGGTATCACTGGCATCAAGCAACGACTGACAGAAGTCCTCAACGTGCCGAAAAAAAATTGCAACGTGCGATCAGTTGTGACTCGTCGCTCGCCGGAGCATGGCTGGCGTGGTCTCAGTTCGCAGAGCGCAGGAACGATTTAGATGATGCATGGCAGCGACTAATCGAGGGAATCTCACATAATCCTTCAAATGCATCTTTAATGGAC
>JBAXBD010000182.1:0-9808 GCA_037142165.1 Schlesneria sp.
TGATTCACCTGATCGGACAATAATCAAAGGCTGGTCCTGAGGTGATGCCCCAGTCACAACGATTTTTTTTGCATTCGCGATCTCAACTCGACTGAGAACAAACGGTCCGTTACCGATGAGCTTGACAATTCCACCTGCTTTTTCGGTCGCAAGAAGGGCCTCATCCAGGCTGGAAAAATGGGTCGCTGAAGGGACTCCTGGACCAGCCGTAAAAACAGGCAGGTCAGTTGGATCCGCAGAAACGGAACTGGCCCATCCTGGCCAGGCTTGTTTTGTGATGTCGTATTCGGAGGTGGTTGTCCGATCCGGAGCAGTTGTTCCTTGTTTTGCGGGCTCAACGACCGTGACCGAAACCGTGGCATCACCGTCTTTATCTTTGTTTTCCTGGTTTTTGTTAATCGGTGGTTTTACGACTACAGGTTCCTCAGACGGCAGCGTTTTGTTGGCGAATGGATTATTTGCGGTTTCAACATGACCGCTCCATTGGACAATCAGCCAACCGAGGCTTGCGATCGCGGCGAGGACTCCTGCCGCTATTCCAATGAACTTGAGTGGTTCGAGATTGAAATTGATCCGATTGTCATTCGATGAGTCGACCGGCTCTCGTTTGGGAGGGAGAGGCTTAGGAGAATATTTGGCAGCATTGCTGTCACGTCCCTCGTTGCTTGATCCACCTTTCACCGTCCTCGATCTCGGAGCATTTTCTTCTTCAGAGACAATGGAGTTCCGTTTGCGTTTGGAAACAGACGGTTCATCTGCTTCCTCGTCCTCAGTCGCAGACGTTATCCGTTTTGGTGAGCTTCGCGGCTGGTCATCATCTTCGTCATTATCAATTCGAGGTTTTGACGATGGCTTGAGTCTCGACTTGATCGGCTGAGTCTCGTCATCAGGATTGGTATCAGGAGTCGTACTTCGGTTTTTTCGCCGAGGAGAGGAATCCGGTGCTCCTTCCGAATCTTCGTCCTGTTCGACGCGCGATCGCGTTTTTTTACGATTTTTAGCGGTCGGTGTTTCGTCACGTTCTTCGTCATCGGCGACGCGAGATTTTCGTCGTTTCGGACGGGCTTCGTCCGATGGCTCGACCTCGTCACTTTCGTCAAGGTCCTCTTCGACTGATTGCAGGGCATCAACGTCATAGTCGCTGAGGTCACTGAAGATTTCGTTCGAGAAGGCTGCTTTTGTCAGTTTCGAATTGGCGAGGTCTTCCAATAATTCAGCGGGGGTCTGATAGCGATCAGCGGGCTTTTTTGCGGTCATCCGTTGTAATACGGCGATCAGACCTTCAGGAATATTTTCATTTTTTTCGCGAGGGTCAGGCAGGGGCTTCAATGCGTGTGCCTGCAGCTTGTTCGTCAAGCTTCCTTCAGCATAGGGAGGTTCGCCCGTCAGCATCTGATACCAGGTACATCCTAGCGAATAGATATCGCTACGGACGTCGGCCGATTTACTGCTGCGCGCCTGCTCAGGGGCCATGTAGTCGACAGTTCCGACAGTCGTTCCCGCCCGGGTGATATTGGTTTCGAGCGTATCATCGATTGATCTCGCCAAACCCAGGTCTGTGACTTTGACGACGCCGTCGTGTCGTAGCAGAAGGTTCGAGGGTTTGATGTCGCGGTGGACAATATTATGTTCGTATGCGTGTTGCAGTGCAGAAGCAACTTGTTTGATGATTTCGATCGACCGTTTGACCGGAATCACCCCTCGGCGTCTTACCTGTTCGAATAAGTCGATCCCTTCGACATATTCCATTGCGATGTAAAGGAAGCCATCCGCCTCTCCGGTATCGTATACAGAAACGATATTGGGATGTTCGAGTTGCCCTGCCGCTTGAGCTTCGGCCTTGAATCGTCGTACGAGAATCGGGTTTTTGGCTTTGTCTCGCGGCAAGACCTTGAGTGCCACTAATTTCTTGAGATCGGTATTGCGCGCCAGATAGACCGTTCCCATGCCACCTTGGCCAAGCTTACGTTCGATCTGGTATTTCCCGAGCGTATGCAGCGGCTGGTTGACATCGATGGCTTTGGTCGGGGCATCGGATTCGTCGCTCATTGCGATCCTCCCGTCTTAAGGCTCAAATCTTGCGCGATGATTTTCGCGCAAAACTGAGGTCGATGCTGGCGGTACGATTCGATCTTCATGGGAGCTTTCCACGGACCAATCGGCCGTCGAAAGGATTTTATCGGATGTGTAATTGTCCAGTCAGTGTAACAAACTATTGAAACGTCCGTCAAAACCTTCCTGAGAAGTTCTGCGCGAGTAAATTGTTATCGGTGAGGATTTGGCTTTCTTTGACTTCTTTTGCGCCCGCGACCCCCCTTCGTTTTCGAATTTGACGATTCGTCGTCCGATGGTACTGGTTTTCCGATTTGTTGTTTCAATTGGACAATTCGATCTCGCAATTTCGCCGCCCGTTCGAATTCGAGCGACTCGGCGGCAGCAAGCATTTCCGCTTCAAGTTCACTGAGGTACTCCTGTGTGACGTACTGGCTTTCGCTTTCGGCACCGATGACCTTTTGCGTCATGCGCTTCGCTTCGATCTCTTCTTCAATTCCTCGGCGAATCGCTTTTTTGATTGTTTCCGGTGTGATTCCATTTCGCTGATTGTATTCGGTTTGCAGGATGCGGCGTCGGCCCGTTTCGTCAAGCGCCTGCTGCATACTGTCGGTGACCCGGTCTGCGTACAGTACAACCTCCGCGTTCACGTTGCGTGCAGATCGGCCGATTGTCTGGATAAGACTTGTGGCACTTCGCAAAAATCCTTCCTTATCCGCATCCAGAATCGCGACGAGCGAGACTTCCGGGACGTCGATCCCTTCTCGCAGCAGATTAACACCGACGACGACATCAAATTTCCCCTCCCGTAAGCTTCGTAAAACTTCGACGCGTTCGAAGGCATCCAGTTCCGAATGAAGCCAGGCACATTTAATCCCTTCTTCGGTCAAGTATTTCGTCAGGTCTTCAGACAGTCTCTTTGTCAGCGTTGTGACCAGAGTTCGTTGTCCCTTGGCCGTTCGCTGCTTAATTTGCTCCAGCAAATGCTGAACCTGCCCTCTGGCTGGATGGATCGAAATCGTGGGGTCGAGCAAACCTGTCGGTCGAATCACTTGTTCGACAACTTCACCACCAGTCTGTTCGATTTCCCAATCCGATGGTGTCGCAGAAACAAAAACAGTTTGTTTTCGTCGTGTGTTCCATTCTTCGAATTTCAACGGCCGATTATCGAGTGCCATTGGAAGCCGGAACCCGTGCTCTACAAGTGTCGTTTTACGCGCGTGATCTCCATTAAACATCGCTCGAATCTGTGGCACGCTTACGTGCGATTCGTCGACGAACAGCAGGAAATCTTCGGGAAAAAAATCGAGCAATGTGAATGGGGGTTCGCCCGGTTTGCGACCGGACAGTGCTCGACTGTAATTTTCGATTCCCGGGCAGAAGCCAATCTCTCGTAATAACTCCAGATCGTGTCGGGTTCGCGCATTCAGTCGCTGTCTTTCAATCAGCTTTCCTTCATTTTGAAACTTTTCCAGTTGTGAATTGAGTTCGCTTTCAATTTCGCGAGTGGCGTCCGTGATCCGATCCTCTGGCAACACATAGTGTTTGGCGGGGTAGATGTAGATGTCGTTCAGCCGTTGAGCCTCTTCTCCGGTTAACGGATTGATGATCGATAACTTTTCGATTTCGTCGCCCCAAAGCTCGATCCGATAGGCGAATTCTTCGTACGCAGGCCAGACCTCGACGACATCGCCTCGGACGCGGAAATTACTTCGAGCGGGTGCGATATCGTTTCGAGAATACTGGATGTCGCAAAGTCGTCGAAGAAGGTCGTCCCTGTCGATTGATCCGCCCACTGTGAGCGGCACCATCATTTCGAGGTAGTCCTTGGGTGAACCTAAACCGTAGATACAACTGACGCTTGCCACGACAATGACGTCTCGGCGGCTCACCAGGGCGCTTGTGGCAAGGAGACGCAGGCGGTCGATCTCTTCGTTGATCGACGAGTCTTTTTCAATGTAAATGTCTCGTTGAGGAATGTAGGCTTCGGGCTGGTAATAGTCGTAGTAGCTGACGAAATAGGCGACGGCGTTGTTGGGAAAGAAGTCACGGAACTCACCGTATAACTGCGCCGCCAGCGTCTTGTTGTGCGAAAGAATCAACGCCGGGCGCTGCATCTGCTGGATGACGTTAGCCATCGTAAACGTTTTGCCCGACCCCGTGACTCCCAGTAGAACTTGATCTCTTTTTCCCTCACGAAGCCCTCGCACGAGCGACTCGATCGCCTTTGGCTGATCTCCTGCGGGGTTGAACGGGCTGGCCAGTTGAAATTCGGGCATTCGGCGACTCTTTCAACGGAATATGGTTACCAACAGGAATTCTATCTGATTGGAGTGCAATTTCAGTAGTCGCAGGTCACTCGCCCGACTTATTCGTGAAAAGTTCGCAGTGATCGAGACTGGGAGACGCACAAAACAGCCTGACGATATTCAACCAATGAGTTGGCAAATATCGGTCTTCTCCTTCTCTGATCACACTTGGTATCATTAGAAATGTAACGATCCAGAATAGTGCTATGGCGAAAATTGAGAATCCGTGCGACTTAGTTGAACGAATCCGTCACTGGGTCGCCGTGCTGTGTCCCCTGGGACATGGAAGGGGGTGGCTCGTCAAGCTGATTGATTTTGGAAAAAAGAACGATGATCGTTTCTCATTTCTAACCAGATTCAACGAAATATTGTCAAATTTTCGTTCGATCGAACCCGACGCCAGTCATGGATGCTGGAGAAAGGAATTTGATGTTAAAACAAGTTCGTTTAATGGCAATCGTCTTAGCAGTCGTTGCCACTGTGGAACTGAATTCTGCCCGAGGTGGTTTGATTACGAATGGAGGATTCGAAACAGGCGATTTTACCGGCTGGACGCTCTCTGGCAACACTTCAGATCCAACGACCTATGGAGTCGACAGCAGCTTTCCGTACGCAGGAACGTACAACGCCTATTTTGGCCCACAGGGAAGCCAGGCATTCCTTTCGCAAACGATCACGACGACTCCTGGACAGACTTACGAACTCGAATTTTTCTTGAAGAACGAAAACGGGGCTTCGCCGAATGAATTCAGCGTCAATTTCGGCTCCACGAGTTTGTACGATGCCACAAATCTTTCGACTTTTGACTACCAGCAATACGTTTACCATGTGACCGCGACGTCAACGACAACTGCCGTGACACTCGGATTCCAAAACGATTTTAGTTATTTTGACGTCGATAATATCAGTGTTTCGCCCGTGCCGGAACCAAGCAGTTTCATTTGCTTCTCGCTCGGCGCGATCCTTCTCGGATATCATGGTTGGCGACAACGATTTGCGAGACGGAATACCTGAGCGTTCATGTGGTCGGACATTCGCGTCTTTCTAAAACGGGGGTTGCAAATAATGGGACAATTCAAGCCGCGGACTTCGGTGTTTGGCCTGGGCCGTACATTTCTGCTCGCCACGATGCTCGTTTCTGTTTTCACCTCGGGTGACGCTGTCGCGCAGTATTGGGGTGGCTATGGGGCGGACCCGCAACATACCTGCCAGGCCCATGTGGCGTCTCAGCTTCCGCAAAAGGTACTTTGGTCGATGCCCGTCGACCTGAATCCGCCATTCACCGGGGCCGACCTCTATATCCATTACGCCAGTCCGGTTATTACAGCGAAGAACACTGTCATCGTCACGGTGCGAGGCACGACATCCGACGCGAACGTCTTTCAGTTCAAGGCGGTCAAAGGTCAAGACGGCTCGGTCGCCTGGTCGAGCCCATTAACGACCGATTATATTCTGCCTGCGCACAATTGGGTTCCGGTCTGTGGTCCGACATTGGTCTCCGGCGGCCTGAAAATTGCTGTGCCTGGAGCGGGGGGGACGGTCTATCTGAGGGTAAACCCTGACCGTGCAACCGGGGCCGTTTCCCAGATCCCGTTTTACACGAGCCTGACCAACTACAAAGCGAATAAGACGAACTTCAATCAAAGTGTGTTCATTTGCACGCCAATCACCGCCGATGCGGACGGGAACCTGTACTTCGGGTTCAACATCCAATCGGCTGCGACTGGTGCACCAGCGGCGGGCGGCTTGGCGCGAATCTCGAGCGCGGGTGTCGGGAGCTACGTCACAGCCGCAAATGCGACTGGAGACGGATCCATGCATAAGGTTGTTTATAATTGTGCACCTGCCATCAGCACAGACGGCACGACGGTATACGTTGCCGTCAACAGTGGAAACTTTGGTGCCGGCTATCTCGTTGCCCTCGATAGCAAGACGCTTAATACAAAGGCACAGGTTCGATTGAAGGATCCCAAAACCGGCAATGACGCGAGTCTTCCCGATGACGGTTCAGCCACTCCGACCGTGGGTTCCGACGGTGACGTTTATTTTGGAGTGCTGGAAAACCCATTTGGGTCCCGGATCGATCGAGGATGGCTCCTGCATTTCAGTGGCGATTTAGCGACGTTAAAAACGCCTGGCTCGTTTGGCTGGGATAACACTGCTTCCATCGTCCCGGCGAGTGCTGTCCCTTCGTATCACGGTTCGTCCAAATATCTTGTTTTGACGAAGTACAACAACTACGCGGATTTTGGTCCACCCGGAGACGGTCTCAACCGAATGGCGGTCCTCGATCCTAATGACACCCAAGTCGATCCGCTTTCCGGTGTATTAACGATGAAAGAAGTGATCACAGTCCTCGGCCCGACAACAGACCCGAGATTTGGTGCCCCGGCCGTCCACGAATGGTGCGTTAACTCCGCAGCGATCGACCCGATTAACAAATGTGCCATTGTTAACTCTGAGGACGGAAACGTGTACCGGTGGGATTTCACAACAAACACGCTCAGCCCTGCGCTTCCCCTGGCGGCCGCGACAGGCGAGGCGTACACACCCACGGTCATCGGTCCTGATGGTGCTGTCTACGCGATCAATCGAGCGGTTCTGAACTGCTGCGTCAAGAAGTAGGCAGGGCGTAATTTTTGTAGGAGCGACCGTGGTCGCGATCAAGGTTCGGACCTGCATTCTTGCTTGGATCTGCATAGTCTCACCCTTGCTGGCGGACGAATCAGGATTGATCCGATCTCGCCAGAGCGGTCCGTGGTCGGACCCCTCGACTTGGGAAAAGGGGGCCGTGCCGTCGACCGAGGCCCGTGTGCAAGTTCGGTCTGATCACGTGGTCTTGTATGACGTACATTCGGATCTGGTGATCCGTTCGATCCACGTGTCAGGAACCCTCAGGTTCATTACGGACCAGAGTACGCGGCTTGATGTCGGACTGATCAAAATTCAGCCCGGCGATGATGCCAGCGAGAACGGCTTTGACTGTGACGATCACACGACAATCCCTTCGCCCAATCAACCGGTTCCGACTCTGGAGGTCGGTTCCGCCGAACGGCCAATCGAGGCGGGAAAAACCGCACTGATCCGGTTGGTTGCGTTAAAAGGGATGAACCCCGAATCGTGTCCGGCGATCGTCTGTTGTGGGGGGCGGATGGACTTCCACGGTGCTTCCGTGAGCCGCACGTGGGTCAAGCTTGGCGACGACCCAAAGCCTGGAGACATCGTGGTTCACCTCGCCGAACCCGTGACGGGTTGGCAAGAAGGGGATCGTATTCTCGTGACTGCCGCAACGAACCGAGTTCGTAAACAAGGAGAGACTCTTCGACCCGGAATCGGGTCGCTTCCTCGTTTCACCGAAGAGAGGTTCATACAGTCGATTAATGGGACCGAGTTAACTCTCGACCGTCCTCTTGCCGAAACTCATTCGATGCCAGAAGGGCTTAGAGGCGAAATTGCCAACCTCAGCCGAAACGTCATTATCGAATCGGCTGACGCATCTCAAGGACGCGGCCACACGATGTACCACCGACATTCTACTGGCTCGATTGGCTATGCCGAGTTTCGCCATCTGGGCAAGGAGGGAGTCAAAGGCCGATACCCGATCCATTTCCATCTGGTAGGACAGACGATGCGAGGTAGTTCCGTCATCGGCGCTTCGGTCTGGGACAGCGGAAACCGTTGGATCACGATTCACGGGACCAACGAACTTGTCGTACGAGACTGCGTGGGTTACCAATCGGTCGGCCACGGATTTTTCCTTGAAGACGGTACTGAGACGCTGAACGTCCTGGACCGAAACCTGGCCGTTCAGTCGTACGCAGGGAAGCGTTTACCCGAACAAGCCCTGGCATTCGATGAAAATTCCGGTGCCGGCTTCTGGTGGGCAAACAGTCTCAACACGTTCACACGTAATGTTGCCGTCGAATGCGATCGCTATGGCTTCCGTTACGAAGCGACCGTTTCCCCTGCCGATGACCTCCGCAAACAAGTGCTGCTGACTGGTGGACGTCGCGAGACCGTCGATATCCGCACGCTTCCCTTCATTCGCTTTCAGGATAACGAAGCTCATTCGCATCTTTACGGAATTGACTTGGGAGAAGGTACCAGCGGCGTAGGTCCCGATCGTGATCATCCGTTCGTACTAATTAATACACGGCTTTGGGATTGCTCCTGGGCGTTTCGGACGGACGTTCCCAATTTGTTGGTCGACGGTCTGTCGATCGATCGCTGCCGCTACGGCGTGTCCCACGCTGGCGACGGTTTCCGGGCCTACCGGAATACGACGATCCGGCGCTGCTATCTCGCCGGTGCGATCCCACCCCTGGACGCCAGCGCCGATGAAAAGCAATTGAAACGCGACGATTCCTCACCGAACACAATCATCACATTCATGGCCTCACCCAAGAATGGCCAGCGCGTGGTCCGCGGGACATCGGCGGATAACGGCGAAATCCGTCGAGTCGTGGTCAACGGATGCGAGGCTCGTGCCATCGCCCCCGGGTTCACGGAATGGGAAATCACAATTGAAGAGCCTGAGAACGGGATCATTTCGGCCAGGGCCGAAGACGTGATAGGAAACCTCGAGACCGATTTGCATCATGTACGCGTAGGCCTTCCATCGATCAAATAATCAGACGTATCGACAGACCGTCCCTTTTTTCTCGTCGGTCAAAACACACGAACGTACTTCAGCCAATTCGAATTCCTCGTGCGAAGGAATGGACATCCCGAAAAAACGACGCCATTGCCAATTCCTGAAAGGCCGATGGCATTCGTGACAGACGCAATAGATTCCGACCTTGTCGGAATTGTGCTCTGTCACTGTGGAATTGGATCGAAAACGACCTCCGCCGAATGCGGTCAATAATCCCAACGCAATCGAAAGGCCGCTCGTTTGTCGGGAGTACTGCGTCAAACGCCACCTGATTTGCAGGACCTCTTCCGGCGCAAGTTCATTGCAAATGTCGCAATAACGGCGTGGACGTACGATTTTCAACCCGCCTGTCCCAAAGTCCAGGACTTCTTTCCTCATAAAAGGAAGATTCTTGAGTTCCGGTACCAGGAGTTTGGCTTTCCAGGCGTCGTTCAAGCTCTTCAGTTCAGACAGCACTTCGCTATCTGATTTTCCTTCCAGCAATGCTTGTCGAATCCGTTTTTCCAAGGGACGAATCGCGTTGTAAGTTTCAAGCCCTTCAGCGAAGTCAAATTTGTGCGAGCAAAATCGGCAAGGAATGATTTCGCGGTCAATGACAGATGCCGAGGGAATGAACGACCGCAAACATTCGCTGCATGTCAGCTTCTGACCGCGCAGATTATCCAGATCCGTACCTTGAGACTCGGCGGCTGTCTGATCAACCTTGAACTTCGTTTTGCATTCAGGACATTTGCGGACGGCAGGGCAATCGCATCTTATTCCGCTTTAAAGCCTGTGATAATTCGTTCGAGGA
>JBAXBD010000183.1:0-9714 GCA_037142165.1 Schlesneria sp.
GTGCAAAACGATAGGTAAACGCCGTCATGTGGCGAACTCCCTTCGCCTTGGCCGCCTGATACATCTCGTTCGCTTCGGCGAAACTGACACCAAGTGGTTTTTCGCACATCACATGTTTGCCACCAGCGATACACGCCAGAGCAATTTCTTTATGCGTGAAATTCGGCGTGGCGATGATGACCGCGTCGATATCCTTGTCATTCGCAATTTCGTGAAAGTCGGTTGTGTACTTTGCGGGACCCCATTCATTCTTACGCTGGTTAAGCAATTGTTCGTTAGGATCGCAAACGGCGGCCAGTTCGCAGCGGGAATCGACACGGATTCCGGGAACGTGGTGAAAGTCGGATACCAGACCGGCACCGATAATTGCGATACGAACTTTTTCGTTGGCCATTTCGATCTTTCCAAATTTCGATAAGCGATTGCAGTAAACCCTCGACCGTTGTGGGAGGGGATTGTTTCAGACACGAGTTCTGTTTGCAAACCGGTAGGATGGCTGCCGTTTCATCTCACTGTTCTCGGTACGTTTAAGGTTTACGGCTATTGATTTCAGCGGAGCAAGTTGTTTTAACTCACGAAATCCCCGTTACGGGCATCAATCCAAATTCTCATCCGTGAAAGAAAGTCTGCCATGTTGAATCGAATTTATCGGTTGTTGGTGTTAGTTCTCTTGATGTTTGTCTGCAGCACAGACGCTCGGTCTGAAGAACCTGGCTTTCGTCCGTTATTCAACGGCAAAGATCTGACGGGTTGGGAAGGAGATCTCAAACTTTGGAAGGTCGCCGATAACGCAATCGTTGGTGATTCGGCGGGAATCAAGCACAACCAGTTCCTGGTCTCGAAGGAAGAGTTCAGCGACTTTGAATTGAAGCTGGAGTTTCGGCTTAAGGACGGCGTTGGGAACTCAGGCGTGCAGTTTCGGACGAAGCAAATTCCCAACAGTACCGAGGTCTCCGGTTACCAGGCAGATATTGGCGAGAACTATTGGGGATGTCTGTATGACGAGTCCCGTCGAAACAAGATGCTGGCCCAAGCCCCGGGCGACTTCGAAAAATCGCTTAAAAAGGGGGATTGGAACGAGTATACGATTCGGGCCAAAGGGGACCATGTTGTGCTGAAGGTCAACGGAGTCACTACGGTTGACTACAAAGAACCCGACGCCGAGATTGCTCGAAAAGGGATTGTCGCCCTGCAAGTCCATAGCGGTGGACCGCTCAAAGTTGAGTTTCGAAATATCCGTATCAAGTCGCTCACTGAATGACTTGTTCGAACGGTTTTTGGAAAGTAACGCTGCTGATCACGGGTCGGTGGTCACTGAAGATTGACCAGAGGTGCTCACACTTTGAAGCATTCACGTGCTCGTTAACCCAGACTTGATCGAGCGCCAATACCGGCAGCGGCATGGGCCATGTCGCTGCATATCCCGTCCCATTCTCACGAAAGATATTTCGGCACTGATCATTTAACGGACGCAAATGGACGGAGTCATCCGGGGTATTGAAATCTCCCAGAATAATCAAAGGGCGATCGTTCAGGTTTTCAGCCAAGTCGGCCAAGTCTTGAAGTGGTTGCCGGCGCGAAAGGCTCAATTGAGCCGAAATATCCACCAGCAACAAAGTCAATTCGTCGTCACCCACAACCAGATCAAATTGCTCGCACCACGACGAAGGGGCCAGGCGGTGGCTGATCTGCTTTTTGACCGTTCCTTTGACGGCAATTAAACCTCCAAAGTGTGCATGAACAACTTTGTATTCAGGTAATTGGCTCTGCCACTCTTTAAGCGTCGATGGGTAATACGAATTGGCTTCAATCAGGCCGACGACTGGTGCATCCCATTTTATGATTTGAGCGGCGAGGCGGTCGACACCCCATGTGGCGTTTGCTGTGTTCCAATAAACGATTGGGATGTCTGTTGAACTCGGAGTCTTCGCTTTCTCAATATTCTCTGAGCAGAACGCCCAGACGGCGCATCCCACGATGGCGATCAGATTCAGGCCATTGAGCAACTTATTTGATTGCGAAACTTTCGCATCGCCGATTCGTCCCCATAACAGTTTTGCCAAGACTAACCAGATCGGCAAGCTTGCGATCGGCGTGAGATAATAAACGATGGCCCAGGGATGAAACTGGTCTCGAATTGTGAAACGAAGCACCAGCCCCACTGCCACAAGGCTCCAAATCAGTAGCGAGTTTGCACGTCGAACGAAACGCCACAGACGACGAAACCAGTTCTCGTTTAATGGGCCGACAATTGACGATTCTTTTGGCGCAGATATTGAATCGATCATGCAATCAGATCTCGAACGACTTCACCATAAAGGTCTGTCAAACGAAAGTCCCTTGCAGCATACCGATACGTCAGTTGCGTGTGGTCAAAGCCAAGCAAGTGCAGCATCGTCGCGTGAAGGTCGTGGACAGAAACTTTCTTCTCGACTGCTCGGAATCCAAATTCATCTGTTGCGCCGTGGACGTAGCCACCTTTGACTCCACCACCTGCCATCCAGACCGTGAAGCCGTGATGATTGTGGTCTCGACCGTTGATCTTGCCGGCGTTGGCACCAGGTGTGGGCAATTCCACTGTCGGAGTTCGCCCGAACTCGCCCCCCCACAGGACCAGTGTTTCGTCCAGTAAGCCTCGCTCCTTCAAATCATTCAGGAGTGCCCCGATTGCCTTATCGCAATCACCCGCCAGCCTGCGATGATTTACTTCAAGATCGTCATGGTTGTCCCATGGCTGCCCTTCGCCATGCCAGAGTTGCACGAAGCGGACACCTCGTTCAATCAAGCGGCGGGCAATCAGCAGTTGCCGGGCCTGGACGCTGTTTCCATACGCTTCCTGAACATGCTTTGGTTCCTGGGAAATGTCGAAGGCATCGGTCGCTTCCATTTGCATCCGATAAGCCAACTCAAACGAATGGATTCGGGATTCCAGCGGAGCCTCGTTCGCCCGCTGATCGGCATGCTTGCGATTAAGCTCCTGCAAGAGATCAAGTTGCCGGCGTTGTTCACCCCGGCCGATCTGGTCGTTGCGGATATTCTCAATCAGCTTTTCAATGTTGCGATGTCGAGTATCGATATACGTACCCTGGTAGACACCGGGCAAAAACGATGATCGCCAGTTCTGAGCACCCGTAATCGGTAGCCCGTTTGGGCACATGGCGATGAATCCCGGCAGATTCTGATTTTCTGTTCCCAGTCCGTACGTGACCCACGAACCAAAGCTGGGTCGTGGTAATCGGCCGTCGCCGCAGTTCATCAGCATCAGAGACGGTTCGTGGTTGGGAACTTCAGCATGCATTGACCGGATGACGCAGATATCGTCGATATGTTTCGCGGTATGTTGAAACAGTTCGCTGACCTCGATTCCCGATTGACCATATTTCGAGAATTGAAACGGCGAAGCCATCGCCGCCCCGGTTTTTCGTTCGGTCGGAAGATTGGGTGTTGGCAGCACCTGACCGGCATACTTCGTCAGTGATGGTTTCGGGTCGAAAGTGTCAACATGGGAAGGGCCGCCGTTCAGGAAAATGTGAATGACCTGTTTAGCCTTTGCGGAATACTGTGCCGGTTTTGACATCATCGGCGACAAACCGCCGGTCATTGCAGCGGGAGCGACCGCTTCGCCACGAGCATCAGTTGCCAAAAGGCTTGCCAACCCGAGCGAACCTAACCCGGTCCCGGAACGCGAAAGAAACTCGCGTCGAGTCGCAGGCTGTCGAAGATATTGTTCAATGTTCATGATGACCTCGGTCGTTTTTCACGCCGGTATCCATTTCAATCGTCTGTTCCGGCGACTCAATTCTACGCGACAGACAGCGTCGAAGGTATCTGTAAAGTGCTGGTTTCGTGAATTGTTACGCGATGCCCAGCATGCGGAAAACCGCGGGACCAATCAAAAGAGACGAATAATATGACGCTGTCCTTCAGTTTTGAACGTGCATCCGTAGAATACTCGTTCTAGAGCGAGTTTCAGCAAAATCGGCGTTTTGAAGTCTAAACCGACGCCGCGAGAACGAAAAGAGACAGGAGCAAGCGAAGTCCATGGGCGAACAATACATCTTCACGATGGAGGATCTCCGTAAGTTTCACGGTAAGAACGAAGTGCTTAAGGGCATTTATCTGTCGTTCTATCCCGGAGCGAAGATCGGGGTTCTCGGCCCGAACGGTGCCGGAAAATCAACCTTACTCAGGATTATGGCGGGTCAGGACAAGGACTTTATGGGAACGGCGAAGCTGACCCCTGGCTTCGATTGTATCTACGTTCCGCAGGAACCGGTGCTCGATCCCGAGCATACCGTCATGGACGAACTGAATGACGCCGTCAAAGTCAAACGGGCGTTGCTGGCCCGTTATGACGAAATCAACGCCATGTTTGGCGAAGAAATGACCCCTGAGGCGATGGATAAGCTGATCGAAGAGCAGGGAAAGGTCCAGGAACAGATCGACGCCCAGAACCTCTGGGAACTTGACCGGGAATTGGAAATCGCGGCCGATGCGATGCAACTCCCGCCGTTCGATTCCAAAATCGGGCCATTGTCCGGAGGTGAAAAGCGCCGGGTCGCACTCTGCAAGGCATTGCTGCAACACCCGGACATGCTGCTTTTGGACGAACCAACCAACCATTTGGATGCTGAATCCGTTGCCTGGCTCGAACGTCATCTGCATGACTATAAGGGAACGGTCGTTGCCGTGACCCACGATCGGTACTTCCTGGATAAAAGCTGCGAGTGGATTCTGGAACTGGATCAGGGACGCGGTATCCCCTGGCACGGTAACTATACAACCTGGCTGGAGCAGAAAACGGAACGACTACGTAAGGAAGAAAAGGCCGCTTCGGCACGCGACAAGACATTACAGCGCGAGCTGGAATGGGTCCGCATGTCGCCGAAAGCGCGTCAAGCGAAGAGCAAGGCTCGTCTGGAAGCCTACGAAAAACTTCTGGCCGAAGAGCAGGAATCTCGTGACGAGAGCATCGAGCTTCGCATTCCGCCCGGTCCTCGACTGGGTGAACAAGTCGTCGTCTTCGAAAATGTCTCAAAGAGTTTCGGTGATCGGCTGTTGATCAATGACCTGTCGTTTTCACTTCCTCCTGCTGGCATCGTTGGCATCATCGGTCCGAACGGGGCAGGGAAAACGACACTGTTCAAGCTGATCGTCGGCCAGGAAGCCCCGGATGCGGGGAAAATCACGATCGGCAAGACGGTGAAAATCGCTTACGCCGAACAAAACCGGACAACGCTGGATGGTGAGAAGACCGTCTATGACAACATCTCGGGTGGAGCCGATTTTCTGAATTACGGCAGTGTCCGGATCAACACGCGTGCCTATTGCGGTAAGTTCAACTTCAAAGGACCTGACCAGCAAAAACAGGTGAAATACCTGTCTGGTGGAGAGCGAAACCGACTGCTGCTCGCGAAAACGGTGACAGTCGGTGGCAACTTGTTGCTACTGGACGAACCGACAAACGACCTGGATATCGAAACCTTGCGGACATTGGAAGACGGGATTGCCAGCTTCAGTGGTTGTGCCGTGGTCATCAGCCACGATCGTTGGTTCCTCGACCGAGTGGCGACCCATATCCTCGCCTTCGAAGGGGATAGCCAGGTCTTCTTCCACGAAGGAAACTTCGAAAGTTATGAAAGCATGAAGAAGCAGCGTCTTGGCGCCGATGCAGACCAGCCACATCGGATCAAATACCGTAAGCTCATCAAGTAATTGCAAATCAGGGTCAGTTCCCCTTGCAATTCTCGTTTAAGGAAAGAGGTGGCAATATTTTGCCACCTCTTTCCTTTAGTGGTCAATCTTTTACCAGTGCAAGGAGACGGGTATTCCCGGTTTTTTCGAGAAAGTCTAAACTTGTGCCAGCTTTGGTCGGGATTCATACCCGTCCTGCATGGTCTACGCTTCAAGGAGGAGAGTGGCATGAGACATTGGATTGTCACCGCTTTTGTGTTGGTGGTCGGAACGATCTGCATCGTCACCGCGAATGATCAGCCGAAGTTTTCAGGCAACGGGCTGGTCGAATCGCCTGGACCCAAGGCTGCTCCTTCTCGAGTCAGAAACGAAGCCGCATCGGAAACCCATCGTGTGACGGCAGCAAAGCTTTCGCCACAAGAAGCTGTGGTCAGGCACGCTGCAGATGCTCTGCTTGCTGCTCATAAGAGAAGTGATGCAAAAGCGTTTGCTGCCATCTTCACTCCCGAGGGTGAATACATCGATGCTCATGGAGCCGTGTTTCATGGTCGCAAGGCAATCGCCGACGAGTTCGCCGCCTTCTTTCGTGATACACCCGGATCGACGATGGAAATCGAGATCGTTTCAACTCGCTCGATCGCCAGGAACCTGATTTCTGCGGATTGTACGACCTGCTTTCGATCGTCCGATGAAGCAACAGTTATCCCAGGTAAATGCCGACTTGTTTGTGCTCGTGAGGGTGATGTCTGGCTGGTCGCCAGCCTCCACGAATCCGATGCTGGCATTCAGGCGTCGTCGCATCACGCTCAGGTCAGCCAACTGGAATGGCTGGTTGGTGACTGGATTGGCGAAGGGCGAAGTTCACACGTCCATTTTTCCTGCCATTGGGATGAGAGCGGTAACTATCTGCTGCGTGATTTCACTGTCGAAGTCGCCGGAGCAAAGCCGCTGTCGGGAACACAACGGATCGGCTACGACCCGATTACTCAGCGTCTCAAAATCTGGGTGTTTGATTCGGCAGGTGGATTCTCTGAAGGTCATTTCAATCGTGATGGAGAGACCTGGGTCCTGCGAACCTCAGGTGTTACCTCCGACGGTCATGTCGCATCGACGACAAACGTTTACACGCAGGTCGATAAATACCGAATGACATCGGAAACGACCGATCGCTTTGTCAGTGGCGAACGAATTCCCGATGCGGAAAAGCTGACGATCGTTCGTAAGCCACCACGCACGCTCGACAGCGCCGTCCAAAATCAACTGCGGAAAAACTGACATCATTCAAAAAGCCCGACGCGCAAGCGAGGGATCTTATCGGGAGCCGATGATGTTTAATCGTGTTCAACTCGGTCGAATTGCCCTCATTTGTCTCGTCAGTCTGAGTATCGAACCTGTCTGGGGGCGAGGTGGAAGCGGAGGCGGTGCACGTGGCGGTGCCCCTGCGGGGGGTGGTTTTCGTGGTGGAGCTCCCGCTGGTGGTAACGCCGCTGGACGAAGTGCTTCACCGGCACCGGCTGGTGGTGGAGCACAACATTCAAATCCCGGTACTGCTGGCGCAGCACCGGCGCCACATCCTGGCGGGGCCGCAGGGGCGCCACATCCTGGAGGAACCCCGGTTGTACCACATCCCGGAGGAGCTGCGAACGTTCCTCACGGGAATGTCGGTATCCACGGAAATCAGCCGATGCACGGCGGTGCCATCGGTGCCAACCATATGGGCGGGCCGGTCCATGGCGGACCCGGTGCCTACCATGCCGAAATGATGCATTCACCAGGAGCACACTGGAATGGTTACCATCAAGCCTACATGGGCAATCACCCCGTCCATCTGGCACACCCGGGATATCGTCCCAGCTATTATTATCATCCGTGGTATCACGGTCCCTGGGGAGGTCACGCCTGGGGATGGGGTTGGGGTTTCGGGCCTGGCGTCACTTTTGGTTTCGCCGGGTCTGGCTGGGCTGTCGGTATCGGAACCGGTTGGGGCTATCCCGCTTATTACGGTCCCTATGGGCCCTATGGTTACTGGGGACGCCCACTCGGATGGGGATACGGCGGCTGGGGTTTAGGGACCACCGTGTATACTTCCGGGTATTACGTTTATACCAACCCCTACTACGTTCCAGGGATCTATCCGACAGTTGTCTACGATTACTCAAGGCCGATTCCGGTCATGGTTCAGGCGCCACCTGGTACTCCAACAGGATCGTTGCCCGGTTTGCCTCCGCCAGAATCCCCGCCAATCCTGGATAATCCAGAGTTTGATGCGGCACGTGCATCGTTCAAACGAGGGGATTACGACGCCGCGTTAACACACGTCGATAATGCCATCAGGCGATCATCAACAGATGCCGTGATGCACGAATTTCGCTCGCTGGTTCTCTTTGCCTTGCATGACTATCGACAGTCCGCCGCCGTCGCACATTCCGTCCTTGCCGTTGGACCCGGTTGGGACTACACGACCATGAGCAGCCTCTATCCCGATCCGTTCGTCTATTCTGACCAGCTTCGGCGTCTTGAAGATTATACCAGGGAACATCCCAGGGCTGCGGATGCTCATTTCTTGCTGGCTTACCACAGCATGATCAGCAGCCGGAAAGAAGTCGCGATCGAAGAACTGCGTCAGGTCACCAGGCTGATGCCAGAAGATCGACTGGCCGGTGAACTGCTAGCCATGGTTCAGGGCCCCCCCAAGTCACCTCAGGCACCACAAGTCGCGAAGTCGAATCCCTTTACCGAGCCGAGACGAGTCTACGACGGAACATCAAATCCGCTTACTGGTGGTTCCACTGCATATCCTCGTGATCCTGTCGAGTTACCCAAGGTCGCCGAGAATCAATCGCCTGCACCAGAACCGGTCAACAAAGAACTGCTTCCGGGGGAGTGGAGTGCCTCGCGAGAAGATGGTTCCAAATTCCGCCTGGTCCTGACAGACGAAGGGACATTCGTCTGGAAGTTTTCCGCCCCGAACCACAAGAGCGAGGAACTGAGAGGGAATTACTCAGTCGACGGTCCTGTCCTGATCCTCGAACGCAAGGAGGGTGGTGCACTCGCTGGAACAGCCAGGTTCACAGGCGATTCGCAAATGAACTTCAAGCTGGTCGGTGCACCCCCGGAGGACAAGGGTCTCGATTTCGCCAAAATCTGACCGTCCGTCCGTCCGGCACAGCCGGTTGATGCGCGTTGAGAGACGGGTTCAGAATAGGTTCATCGTTCGCGCGTTGATGGGGAGGGCCAGACGGCATCGTTAGATTGTAAGCGTCGAACGACGGGTTCAGAACAGGATCATCGTTCGCACGTTCATTAAGAGGGCGTGGTTGAACTGATGCAATGGCCAAACATTTTTAGGGACGTCCGTTGCGCCTCATGAGAGGAAGTATATTCCAAACGGGGTGCCACGGTTTTGAAGTCTTCGACAACGCCGTGTCTTCATGATCAATAGAGTATCCGAAGAGCACGGCCTTACCGAGGACGGTAAAACCGTAGCACCTTGGACGGCATCGGCTTACTTCATCGGAGCGGGTGCCGAAGTCGTTGAAGGTCCCTGGATCGTCGTTGGGACGCTCGATGCTTGAGGTACTACGGTTGATTGCAGCACGACAGTTGGTTGAGCAGGAACGACAGGCACATAGGCTGGCTGCGTTACTGCGTATCCACCCGATTGTGCCGGGACGATATACCCGTTCGGATTCTTGAACGGCGAACGAGCTTCGTAGTTATTCCCGTAAGAATTTCGAGGGACATAATACCCGCCGTAGCCGTTCGACATGCCGCCGTAGTTTCGACCCCAATTACCATTACCCCAACCACTTCGAGCCCAGACGTAATCACCCGCTCCCACGTATTCATTCGAAACGAGACCACTGAAAATCGTCAAATAAAATGACACAGCAAGAAGTCGTTGGTGGAACATGGTGCTAACCTTTGATGTGAGTCCTGAGTCTATTCTGCTGGGTCAACCATACCGGCCCGGAAATCGTTGGTTGCCAGATTGATTCTATTTGGACGTCAAGTGCCGGC
>JBAXBD010000184.1:0-9612 GCA_037142165.1 Schlesneria sp.
TATTCCGATTTCGGACGTCGCCGTAAAACAGAGCGATGGCATTTCCTTTCAAGTATTTCATTGATGCCGGTTGGAACACTTTGAGATTTTGAAGAACGCAGCAAGACACTCTCGCACGAGTATTGAATTGGTGCATTGGAATTGGTTTGTGTTCGTCAATCGTGGCAAATAGAGTGCAATGGTCCGTCGACAACCTCCACGACTATTAGGTTGAAACGGAAATGTGTCTCGTGTTCGAAGCCATCGATATCGCGTGAAAATGTCAGTAAATCCCTTCGCCCGGCGCTGGGCGAAAATCCGCCGGGTCGTTGCGTGCGAGGGGATCGGCGTCCAGCTATAATTTTCAATGACGCAGCGGTCTTTCAGTGTAAGGAGATACTGATGGCAAAAATCTTTTACAGTATGGCAGGTGAGGGCCGTGGGCATGCGGTTCGAGTACTGACCCTCGTCGAGCATCTGCGGCACGAACATGAATTAGTGCTGTTTGCTTCGGGTGATGCCTACGACTTTCTTGTGAAGACATACGGTACAACAAAGGTCGAAAACGTCCGTCTGATGAGGGTTTCCGGATTGCATTTTCGCTATACCGGGGGAAAGCTTGACTTGTTCAAGTCCACCGCCGGGGCGATGGCTTTCGCACGACGCGAGATGCCCGCGCTGGTCGACGCTCTTCGTCGACGGATTGATGCCGAGCAGCCTGATCTTGCCATTTCGGATTTTGAACCGACGCTCCCTCGTGCCGCTGGAATGAGTGGACTCCCCTGGATGAGTATCGATCATCAGCATGTCTTGATGGCCTACGATCTCAGTAGCCTCCCGTTCTTGTTACGCCGCTACGCATGGTGGATGAGTTGGGCCGTCCGCTGGTACTACGGGTGGGGTGAATACACTGCGGTTGCATCCTCTTTCTATACACCGCCATTGAAGCGGGGCTTTGAACAAGTCCGTCAGGTCGGGCCGATGCTGCGTCCTGAAATCGTGATGACTGAACCAAGTACGAACAATTTTCTGGTGTCCTATCTGCGATCAAACACACCCCCCGAAGTCATTAACATCCTTGCCGATTGCGGTTGGCCCGTCCGCATTTACGGTTTGGGTGAAAAACCTTCCGTCGGACAACTGTCGTTTCACGCCATCGACGAACACCGCTTTGTCGAAGATCTCGCAGCCTGTTCCGGTTTATTCAGTGCTGCAGGAAATCAGTTACTCGGCGAGGCGCTCTATTACGGGAAGCCGGTCTTTGCGATTCCCGAAGAGATGCACCACGAGCAGCAGATCAACGCTCATTTTCTGCGTCAAATGGGGGCAGGTGACTGGGTCACCGCAGAAAAATTCCGCGCACCGCAGTTCCGTCAATTTCTTGCGCGCCTGGAAGAATTCCGAGAGAATCTCACTCGTCAAAAAGGGAACTTGAACGGAACGCCTGACGCATTGGCGGCGATAGAAAAGGTGCTCCATCCCAACCAGCAACACCCCGTTTCCGCTTCTGTTTGATTTCCCACGACCAAACTCTCGATCAAGTGCCCAGCTTCTTTGCCAGTGACGCCACAAGTTCATTCAACAGGTCCAATGAGTGCCTGGCCTCGTCCATCGTGATCGTCAGTGGCGGACTGACTCGCAAAACCTTACCCGCCAGAGCACCCAGCAGATGAATGCCAACATTGTCTCGGCCCAGGTAACACGCTTCGACGATCTTCGCGGCAACTTCACTCGCGGTGAGCTTGCCTACGGCAGCACATTCGAACCCAAAGACAAGCCCTTCTCCGCGAACATGGTTGACGAGCCCTGTCGATTTCAGTCGTTCAAGCCCCTTGAGAAAGACAGGCGTCAGGTTGCGTGTGTGTTTTAAAATGTCAGTTGATTCGAACTCGTCCAGCGTTGCCAACACTGCAGCACACGAGAGTGGGTTAGCACTCCACGTGTCTGATGCGTCGCCGAATTTCATCGCGCCAAAGACGTCACCACGCGAGGCAACAGCCGCCACGGGTACCCCGTTACCAAGTCCTTTTCCGAGCACAACCATATCGGGTTCGACGCCGTATGCTTCAAACGCATACATTGTTCCTGTGCGACCGAAGTTTGCTTGAACTTCATCGAAAATCAGCAACATGTCGTGTTCACGACAGAATTGCTGCAGCATCTGATGGTACGCGGCGGAAGGATGAAAGCTCCCTCCACCACCAAGATACGGTTCTGTGATCAGGCAGGTCAGCTTGCGACCAAACTGTCGCCACAAATCGTCCAGCTCTTGTCGATACTTTGCCAGATCAATCGATTGCGGGTCGTATCCAGCATCGATGATTTCTTCCATGGGAAAACTGATAAATTTGACGCGAGGGTCACGTTCCGGATCTTTTTCAGAACCGGTGACCGCGTTGGCCAGGCCCTTCTTGCCGTGGAATCCATATCGAGTCGCCAGAATCATCTCACGAGTTCGGTCCCAACCGAGACATGCCCAAAGCGCCTTCTGGATGGCTTCCGATCCTGAGGCCGCCCAGACAATCGTATTGAGGCGATCGCTCCCTTTGCATTTTCGCAGATTGGCAAGCAGACGTTCGACTGCCAGAGTTTCGATTTCCGTAATACCGTTATAGGCCGTCATCGTCACGGCAGGAACGTAGTCATCAGCCGTCGCAGTTGGCCCCGCAAATATCTCGGCCGACCACCCCATGTATTTACCAAAATGCTGCAACCAGCGTTTCGGATTATGCCCCAGATTGGCCACGAGAACGCCCGAAGAATAGTCGTAAAGCGTTCGCCCTTCAGGAGTCCAGTGGAAAACCCCGGCCGACTTGGCAAACACCGCTTGCGACGGAGTATAAGTCCTTAACGCCGCAGGTTCGGACTGAGCCACAATCTGACGAACTGCGTTCGAACGTGGTTCGCCAGCAAATGCAATCGGATGAATCATCGTCTGGATATTCCTCAGCTCTCAGAAGAACCTGCGTTAAGACCAAGATGAGTATTTCAAAATCAGCGTAGACGATAAAGAGCGCCGCATCGCGAATCAAAAATCAAATGACCTTTTTTCGGAAAACGTCAGTCAATTGTCAGAATTTAAACGACGAATGGTCGGTCAAATCTCTCAATCGGGAATCTATGCCGCTGCTGAGGAGTCTTCGGAGAAGCAGTGGCTTCTGATTATGCCAATCAAAAGAGCACTGCTTGACCGAAGACGGGCAAGCAGTGGCACAAATTCAGGAAATTGACAAACCAAGTCGAGGGTGCCGAAAACGACGATCAAGACTCAGGCGATTCCGGTTGCTTTTCATTTTGGGAACAGCTTGATTAACTTCCTGTCACGGCGATCATCCAATTACTTTCAATGAAGCTACCATGTCGATCGAATTTCCGTGCAAGTATTGCAGTGCAACGATTCGCGTTCCAGACAACGCGCGAGGTGGACAGGGCCGCTGCCCGAAGTGTGGAATGAAAATCACGGTTCCCAGGAAGTCGCCGCCGAAACGAGTGGAAAAACCTGCCGTCGAAGAAGAACCGTTCGTACTTCCTTATGCGGCAGAACAACCAGCTCCGAGCCCTGTTACCTCAACCCCGATTCCGCCCGTCATCGCTCCAACGCCCGCTGTCAGTCCCACAGTTATCAAGGAAGCCCCGGCATTCGTTCCTGAACCCATGCCTGAAGTGGCGTCTGCACCAGCGATTTTTGATCCAGCAGCGCTCGCCAAGCCTGGTATCGGCGAATTGCCGACAATTGAGCCATCTCCACCCAAGCCCGTTTCTAAACGTTCCAAAAAAAGGAAACCCGTCAATAACTACTTGATCATTGGTGGTATCGTCGGACTGGTACTCCTGGGAATCCTTGGATACGTCGTTGCGACTTTTCTAATGACTGAAAACTTAAAGGGCGATCTGATCGCGGGAACTTCCGAGTCAATCGAGCTACGTCCGGCGCTGATCGATAAGTCCCACTTCAAGCTTTCACCTGACGATGTAACGGAACTGTTGAAAAAGCTGGAAAAAAAGCCAGTACCGCTGAACAGCAACAGCATGCTGGTCGAACTCACGGGAAGCGCCAAAGGGATCATGGTTTCCGTTGCCGCCGGGACACAGTCGCGGTTTTACAGAGTCAAAACAAGTGGAGTCGATGTGATTCAGAAATATCTTCGTCAACATGCAACTCAGCTTGAAGAACAACGTACGCGGCAGGTCAATCGAGCGGCGACCGAATTCATGGAAGCTTATCAAAACGTACTGACCAAGAAGGCCTCACCAGAAAGCATTACCGATTTCCGTAATTCGCTCGCCATCCCTTCGCTCGTTGGCGGATTCGGGAATCAACTCGTAGCGGTCTCCGGTCGAACACTCTACCCATGCATTTATGAAGATTCCGAAGGGGGCCTCTATTTTCTGCTTCCTGCAGGAATCAACACTTTTGAGGTCATCGGGCGGGAATCGGCTAACGGCCAAACCGTCGTTCCTGCCGAATTCAAGGTCAAAGTCAAAGGCGAGATTGTTCAACCGAAGTCGACGGAAAATAAGAAACCAGAGACAGAGACTTCCAAACCCAAGTCCAAGAAAGACGCGGACGAATCGAAGACAGAGGATGATGAAATGACCGAGAAAAAGTGATGCGCAGTTCATGTCGGAGTCACGCTTCGCCGAAATGAAACGCCGTTAAGACCACTTCGTAAAGTGGCGATGGCTTGCCTTTATCAGAGCCAAACTTTCTCACGGGGTCGCGGTATCAAGACGTGGTTTCTGCCGGATTCGATAGCCAATGTTTTTTTCAATAAATTCTCTCGTTTCAACGTAACCACCATCGTCGATTCCGTCCTCACCGATACTCCAGACGACAGCTGTGCCATCCACTTCACGCCGATATCGGATTGGTGCACCTGTCGGGTCCAACGGATCAATCGGCACGGAGTTCAGATACTTCGGAACAAGCTGTTCGATGGACGCTGGAAACTCGTTGTGAAGACGCTGGTATTGTTGTGATGCCAGCACAACTTCCAGTGCTGTGTGGTGCGCGTCGTCTCGCTGCCGGGAAACATCGATGGGGCTTCCTCTGAAAATCAATTCATCCTTGAGAACTCTTTTCGACACGATCGCATCGATCGTCCGATCTAATACCGCAGGTTCGAGTTGCCCCCATTTGCGACGAGTCGTGGGATCAGTTTCAAACACCAGCGGGCCTTTCGTTCGGACCGTCTGACGTCGAAACCGTCGTGGTTTGTTGACCTGATCGGCGTTATTCAGCAAAAGTTGACGAGCGACTCGTAACGTCAATTCTGGCTGACCGACGGACCATAGAAGAATTCGTTTAACAACCAATAATTGTGGCTCAATCGATCCACGCGTGTCCCATTCAGGATACAGATAATTCGGCGCGTCGTGACGATTTAATATATTCCTGAGACTCAGGTATTCGGCCTTGGCGACATCAATCAGCGACGTCCGTTTAGAAAACGCCAACGACACTTCAGATCGAGCGGCCTGAAGCCGATCGACCGTCAGTGTCGGGTCTTCTGCCCAGTGTCTGATTCCGTAGCAGGTAACACTCCGAACGCTATTGCTGATTAATGATCCAATCGCAAATCCCGGTTCTTCGGCATGTCGTGCACAATTCAAGTTGGCCCGATGCATAGTCCATGCGGCCTCGAGATCACCCGATCGTTCACGGCGAAGGGCTTCCGTTGCAGCGAGCCTGACCATGTATCGAATCTCCTGAAGAATAGACAAATCGGTCGTGTCGTCGGCCGTCTTTAGCGATGGACCGCCGGCATGCTCCATTTCGCTTGCCGCGCAGAATTCATTCAGTGCGCGAGCATTGTCGATCAGCCATTGATCAAGCCGATCGTCCCAGTCCAGAATTTGGTAATAACTCGATTCATTCATTGCCTTATTAGCCCAATCGACCATTTGACGACGCGCGAACTTCATGGCTGAAGAATACCGAACAAAGGCATCCTGGTCGGCAGCAAGTTCTGGCCGAATCACATCTTCCACGTCGAACGGCAGTGCCACATCAGGGACCTGCCATAAACAACACCAGCGAGTAATCAGTGGGGAGATCAGCAGCGAGACAAAGATCGCCTGTACCCAGGTCCGGGTCGACCAGTTCCACGGTTTCCACCAACCTCGCTGGAATATCACTAGCATGATCGGAAGCCTGAAAGACGCGGTAAAATTCTTCACGGGGTTTCGTTTTGAAGACGTGGTTTCAGACGGATTCGATAGCCCGTATCCTTGTCGATGACGTCTTTCAGTTCGACGTGACCGCTGTCGTCGATCCCGTCAATGCCAACGCTCCAGACTAACGCAGAACCATCTGTTTCGCGGCGATAACGGAGCGGTGCGCCGGCAGCATCCATCGGGTCAATCGGAACGGAATCGAGAAATCTCGGCACAAGCCGTTCGATGGATTCAGGAAATTCACCATGAATACGCTGGTACTGTTGAGACGCAAGCACGACATCCAGCGTAGCTTGACGTGCGTCGTCCTGTTGCCGCGAAAGATCAACTTGATTTCCGCTGGAAATCAACAAATACCTGGTCTCCTGCTTTGAGATGATTGCTTCATACGCTCGAATTAATGCGGCAGGTTCGAGTTGTCCCCATTTTCGACGAGTTGAAGGATTGAGTTCGTATACAGCCTGATCTTTCACCCGGATCATTTTTCGTCGCAACCGTCGTGGCGTGTCGATCTGATCCGCGTGGTTTAACAATAACTGCCGAGCGAGTCTTAGCGTCAATTCCGGTTGACCCACAGACCACAAGAAAAATCGTTTTACAACCAGTAATGGTGGCTCAATCGACCCACCCATATGCCAATTCGGATACATCTGATTCGGAGTGTCGTGTCGCCGAAAGGTGTTCCTGAGAGTCAAGTATTCGACCTTCGCGACATCAGTTAACGACATTCGTTTTGAGAACGCCGTCGAAACATCAGACCTTGCGGACTGTAGCCGATCGGCAGTCAGCGCCGGGTCTTCTGCCCAGCGTTTAATTCCCTGGCAAGCGTGGCTTCGAATGGCATTGCCGATCAGACTGCAGATAGCAAACCCCGGCTTCTCGGCATGGTGAGCACAGTTGAGATTGGCTTGATACATCTGCCACGCCCCTTCGAGATCTCCTGATCGTTCACGGCGAATGGCTTCGGTTGCGGCGAGTCTGGCCAGTTTTCGAACGTCGTTATGAAGGATCAAGACGGTTGTAACGTCGGCAGTTTTCAACGAAGGTCCCCCGGCCTGCTCCATTTCGCCAGCCGCACGATATTCGGCCAGTCCCGAAGCGTTGTCGATCAGCCATTGGTCGAGCCGATCATCCCAAACAGCACCATTTGAATCGACCGCTTGTTTCATCGCATCATCAGCCCATAATACCGATTGACGTCCCGCGAACTGCACAGCGGTAACATACCGAACAAAGGCATCCTGGCCGGCGGCAAACTGCGGCCGAATCACGCCGTTAACATCGAACGGCAACGCCACATCCGGCACCTGCCATAAACAAAACCACCGGGTCACCAGCGGCGAGATTAATGGTGCGACAACAATCGCCAACACCCAGGTCCGGGTTGACCAGTTCCACGGCTTCCACCAACCCCGCCGAAATAACCTCTGCATGATCGAAAGCCTGCAAGACCAGGAAACAACTAAAGACGTTATGACTATAATTGTTTGCAGGATAACCAATTTCGCAAAATCAATACCAGCCAAAGATCGAAGAATCGCTTTTCTCGGATCGGGGATTGTACACATTCCAATGAGATAACACGGCTCCTATCAAGCAGCTAAGTCGATGCGAGCACGAAGTTTGAGGCTTGGCAGATGCCTTTTCCTTTGGTAGCAGAACTTCGCAAGACGCGAAGAAAAAAGCGTAAGAACGAAGAATCGAGCGATTCGGGATTTGTTCGTGATAGAATCAATAATCAATTTCGTTCACGCCGAATGGACTGTTCAGTCCCCTACAATCGGTATTGCGGGCAAATCGAAGAACTGCAGCCCTGTTCGGCTCAATAATAGACCTAAATTCGCATCAGAATTCACCGAATTGACTTTACTCGGACAGGTCCGATCGATATTCTCAAAAACGGTTCCAGGTCGGGGTTCTTCCCGTCACAAATAGGGTTCTCCTGCATTAGTCGGTGTTCAATTGACGCTATTTTCTGCGTCGTTCGTTTTTCTTGAGGAGTATTTCATGTCTACAAAACGTCTCTCGCCGCGCCGAACCGCATTTACTTTGATTGAATTGCTTGTCGTGATCGCGATCATCGCAGTCCTGATCGCACTCTTGCTTCCCGCCGTGCAGCAAGCCCGCGAAGCAGCCCGCCGGACACAATGCAAAAACAACATGAAACAATTGGGACTGGCACTGCAGAACTACCACGACACATTCAGTTCGTTTCCGTTTTGTTATTTCGACACGACAAATCCTCCAGGTTTGGGTTCGCCAGTTCTAGGTCGTCAGACCAGCTGGATGATCGGGATTCTGCCATATATCGATCAGGCCCCTATGTTCGCCGCCTTCGATCAAAATTACGGAGTGACCAATGATCCGCGCATGACCGCCAATCCAGTGGTTATTCCCAATAACAACACACTTTCGGCAACTGCAATAAACGCATTCATGTGTCCGAGTGACACCAGTCCGTCGGTCATCGGCAGCCGTTCCGACGGTGGCGGAACCCGCGGAAACACCAGTTACAAAGCTTGCGCCGGTTCGAACTGGGCATGGGGTAACTTTCAATCAGGGACGACCGGAACATATGCTCAAACTCGATGGGGGGCGTCCAACAATGGTTTGGACCGCGGTAACGGGCTGATGTTCCGGGGTTGGTCATTCCCATACAAGACAAACATGAAAGACATCACTGACGGTACCTCTTCAACGATCTCGCTGGGTGAAGCGGTTGGGAACTATTCCCAATGGACCTGGTGGTGGCTGAATAATGCCACGACCGCCACGACGTCGATTCCGCTTAACGCACCGGCCCAGTGTGCTGGTGCAGCGGGTTTAAGCATTGACGCCGGACTCAAAGCCTGTGCTGGCGACTGGCCCAACAATTATTCCTTCAAGAGTATGCACACCGGGGGTGGTCATTTTGGAATGGGCGATGGTCGAGTTACGTTTATCTCCAATAACATCGACTACAACCTCTATCGCAACATGAGCACCATTCAAGGGGGCGAAGTTTCTTCGTCGGCAGAATAGTTTTCAGATGTTTTCAAGGGGTGCCGTCATTCTTTCGTGGTGACGGCTGTCCTCTTTTTGACCGAGTATTCTTCAGCGTAATTATCGATAACATCTCAGGTAGGGTCTCTATGCATAAATTATTGTCGGCGACCGTTCTTTTGACGGTCGCGATGTCGATCGTCGGGTGCGGTGGGGGAGCAAAAGTGATCCCCTCAGGCAAAGTGACGGGTGAGGTCAAAACAATGAACGGGCAAGTCTTTGACGGATTGACCGTCGTGTTCTATCCAAAGACTGGACCAACGGTCGCTGTAAAAGCAGACCCGACCGGTAAATTCAGCGCGAACGTCAGCCTTGGCGAAGCCAGAGTCGCGGTTGTCTCTCAAGCCGCAGCCACGACAGCGGATACGTCTCCGTCAGCAATTGCGCCGCCCAAGGAAAAGCCGACGATCAATC
>JBAXBD010000185.1:0-9586 GCA_037142165.1 Schlesneria sp.
CCCCCACTGCCTGAGCCGGAATTGCCGGCGACGCCTCCACCTGGTCGTCCGCCGCCTGACCCTCCGCCACCCGAACCCCGGCGACCGGGAGCACCGCCGAAGACACTTCCACCGCTTCCCGTCATCAGGGCTGAACGAGCAATATTTTCTCGCTCGGCAAATAATCGACTGACGGCTGTCTGACACGCGGTTTTTGCACCACTATCAACATCTGGCAGTTTCAGCACAGTCGACTCTTCGATCAGTTCATACCCTTGCGACGTACGAATTGGTTCCAGCATTCGCAACGCAACGTAATAGGCGACAACACCTTCAGGCCGTACGAGAATTAGAACGTACGGCTCGGGTTCACTCCGAGGGTTTCGCTGTTTCAAGTTAATGGCGTTCCAGTAATTGATCAGCGCCCCGGTCCCTGCGGCGATTGGGTTTGCTTTCGTCGTAAATCCTTCAAGATCTTTCGCCGTGATCAGAATGTCTTCGGGTAAGAATCGAATTCCGTCTGCAGAACATTCGATAAAGATTGGCCGTCGAGTTGTCCCAGTTTGTGGATCAAACGGCACGACCTGAAATTGATCGTTTTGCTCCGTCGCGTCGGCAATCTGTGCGGCACGCAAACGCTTTTTCATCTGCAGGATCTGCTGCTCAACGAGAACCCGCTCGGAATCTTCCTTGGGGTCAGTCTCGGATGCAGCTTCCCCGGCAAGTTCACCCAAATTGTTTTCAAGTTGCAGGATGCCGGACTTGAGTGATTCCGTTTTTTCAAGCGATTCTTGCACCTGCTGCCGACGCAACGTGAGAACTCGAAGTCGTTGATCACGTTCGGACGCGAGTTGATCCGCACGCGACCGCCACTTGGTTTTCAAATCGGTCAGCTCTCGATTGCGTTCCGCCAGTGCGAGTTCGTAACCATCGTCAACTGGTGCAAACTGCTTGGGGGCGTGCTTGCGAACAGACCGAACGATCACCTTTGGAGGCTCAGGTTCTGGCTCTGCCACAGGTTCGGTAACTTCTGCAGATTTTTCGGCTTCGGCAGTTTCGAGCTTTCGGTAAGCTCGCTCTGACGCCGCGAATTCGGCTTCTCGCTGCCGAATTTTCAGTGTCGTCACGAGCAACAAGAAAATCAGCGATCCCATCGTGCAGATCAGCACGGCAAGGAACGGAAAGACTTTAAAAGAATGAGTTTCCTTCGTTCGACCGCTCATCGCGAGTACTTGTATTTCTTGCTGATGGATTCAAACGAGTTGGACGGTGTCAGTTGTCGGGTCCGTCCGGCTTCGAACATCATCAATGGCAAAACAGCCCAAAGCTTAATTCGGCCCCATCCCGAACTCATTCCCGCATAATGGCTTGCGATTCTAAACAAGCGGAACACCAACCCAGGACACCTAAGCCGCCCATTTGACAGAGAGGTTTCTGGAATCAATGAAAAGTCGGCGCATTCAGACTTATCGGAACAATCGGCATTGTCGGACGATGGATTGAGTCAAAACCTTCGGGACTGGCAACACAATTAAGATTGTCTCCAATTCACGTACGAACAGGTTTGCTTACGGCATGACAAGTCTCGTATCCTATGCAAGGAACTGAGAACCTTTGTTTGAAGGGATTGTCTCTTCGGCAAAGACTGCCACAGTTGGCTGACGACATTTATGGCCGGGGGACCGGGACTTTGAATCTTTCCCAATCCGATTTGACGACAGCACAAGAATTGCTCGGATATTTGAATTTCTCTGGAGGCCGTCCAGACACGAAATTTCAGCATCAGCTCAATGAATTCATCGCCAGTGTCACGTGGTCGAAGGTTCCAGAAGCCTTACAGCAGTTGCTTGCGCAGTTACACCAGACCGCACCAGCCTTTAGCGACGTTAGTCAGGCCGAGGCCGTGCTAAAGCTGGTTTTTTCTGATGTGCTTCCAGCTTACCGCGTACATCACCGTGATCTCCTGGCACATCTTAAAGATGCAGAGTTCGAGCAACCGTTATTCCTCGCAAAAGTTTTTGAAGCCGTTTTGCAGCAAGGAGCTCCGTGGGATGACCGTGAAGGGATCATTCAAGGTTCACTCCATCGTCTGAACGATTTTGTGGGCTTTCGTCCGGTCGCCGTTTTGGAAAACGGCCGGAAAATGGATCTTTATCCCCACGAGCGCGTTCGCCCCTGGCCACTCTACCTTCGCAATGCCGGGGTTGCACATGGCCCTTACGAAACACTGATCAAACGAGCATTAGAACTGCTAAACGAAGTACCGGAAGAAATGCTTTCCGATGCTTATTTTGATATCAACAAAATGGACGAGTTGGCTCTTGATCCCCGAGCCCATGATCATTCGCACCCAGTCAACAAACGTACAAACTACCTGTTCGGTGAATGGGATCCGCACCAGATTGATATTAAGGGGAATTATCGACGTTTCGTGATTCGTCGAGTCATCATCGATTCTTTGATTGATTGGCAGCAGAAACAAAAACGGGTCGCCTCGGAAGAAGTTCTGTTTGATATGGCGGCCGTTCTCTGCGGAACGATTCTCATGGCGTCGGCGATCAGTGGTGACGGTCCCGAATGTCATGATTCGAGCGTGACGCTGACGTCGCTTCTACCGCGTGTTGCGCGTCAACGAGACCGGTTTTATACATGGCTGCTTGAAAGTGCGACGGGGCAACGCGCGAAACGACTTAAGAAGCATGCCAAAGCAACTCGACAGCCGTTCGGACACGTTCGTCAGTCGTTGAATATGTATCTGGCTAACTACGGAACGCAACAAGTCCAGCGGCGCCAATTGGCGCATTTGTTCGCTCGTATGGGTTATCCAGAAGCAAGCCTGAGACAGGCGGCAGTGATCCCGTGCGCCTCGGCAAGATTTGAATGTGAAGTTCTCTGCCGTGTTCATGGAGCGCGCCGTGTGGTCGAACTCGGAAAAATCGCCGACGCGTCTCGGTTACTGGGCGAAGCCGAGGAATATCTTCACCGGGGGATTGAATGCGGAGCACTGGTCGATCCCTGGAATATTCTGGGTTTTCAAGGATTATTCCCGTTATTCTCATCTCGCGAAGACAGCGTTCCTGATCAGCGGGTCGAAATCCTGTTGCACATCATGGAAGCGTTGCTCGACGCCTACACGCGAACATGGGAAGAAGCCGCTGCTCGCGGTGACTCGAAGATGGCCGACGCAATCTCATTCCGTTATGAATCGCTCGCCGAATTCTGGGATAAATTTGGATCTTCCACCGTCAACGACCTGCCTCGCGTCGCTGCACGCGAAAGCCTCGACTCGGCGTCACATGTCGCACAGGCGTTGTCCGAATGGAGAACCGCAGGCGAAGCGGCGGGTGACATTCAGTTCTGGCGAGAACACGTCGCTCAGTTCGAAAGTGCCAAAGCTTATGCACAAGTTGTTTCGGCATTGCTGGAACGTCGCGATACGGTGGCCGCACTCGGGCTGCTCATGCAATGGCTCAGCCAGCAGGAAGAGGTCGGACTCGAAGCAGGACACATGTCGTTCGAGGATTTATTACTCTGGTGGATGGGCATCGTTGTCGACAACGGCTCAATCACCAAGGACGATCCGTGGCCATTGATTCGTCGCATGTTCGATTACCTCGAAGCCAACGCTGGCGAACTCTGGTCGGCACCAGCCGTCCCTGTGTTGACGGATTCAGGCAAGCCGAAAAAGTCGGATCACGGCGATGAACTTGCCAATGACTCCGAAGAAGTCTCACGTGACGAAGAAGACGAACTGTTTGACGCCGCATACGAAGGTGTTGTGTATCGCGATAGTGCCGACGATGGACAAGAAGGCGAGACGATGGATGATCGCCCTGCCTTCCATCGCGAGACCGAGTTTGAATTGATTGAAAAGCAACTGGAACCGAGGCTGAAGTTCTTGCGAACGATCGCTCAGCTTTGGCAAATGGGAGCAACCCTCGCCGTCGAACGTGAACTGGTCCCCGTGGATTCGCAGTCGAACGCCGTGCGCGAATCGAAGCAAGCTCAGGCCGATTCGTTACGTCACTGGCTAGGACATTCCATCGAAGTCCAGGCCGATTTAAGTCGCTTGATTGACAACTTGTGGAAGCAGGAAATTGGCGAAGCGACTGCCGAACACGACGTGAATATTGAATACGATACTCAACTACAGACGAAACTGTTTCTAATCCAAACGACGATTCAAACCGCTTTGAGCTGCCGGTCGGCGCAGTGGTGCCTCGCCTGTGCTCTTTCTCCCGCTGACGATACCGTCAAGACGAACGCAGACGACGTGCGGATCATTGATATCTATCGCGGCGTGATGCAGCGAAATGAAGAAGAAGTCCGTCGAGTCCTTCCCGGTTTGTTGCGATCCCTGCAAAGTAAACCATTACTCTATGTCCCGCTTGAGCATGGTGGTGAGCCAAAGCAGATCTTAACCGCTCGCTCGATGCAGATGGTGATTCGGTTTCTTCTTGCTCACCTGCCTCAATTAGGTTTACTGCGTGAAACGTGGCATCTGCTGAAAACAGCTCGCCAGATGGAACGCGCATCTCGGCCCAAAGGAATGGCTGTCACCGAATTTGATCGCCTGTTTCGGATCGCCCTGCGATATACGCTCGAATGCGTCATCAAGGCCTCAGGTGAATGGAAAGGAGGCCGTTTCAGCGACGAGGATCTGATCGAAATCGTCGGAACGATCGTCGAGAACTATCTCGATCAATGGCTGGAACACAGCAACACCATGCGACTGTCAACCGTCGAAGCATTGAAGGTCGAACCACTTTGGGAAGAAACAGCCGAGTTCGTAAAAACCTATGGGTCATATGTCCTCAACGCACGATTGTTGACGCTGGGAAATGTCCGCGCCATCCTGCATAGCGGTGTCGAACATTTTCTTGAGCACCTGGAAGAAAACGAAGATCCCCTTCATCCGATCAAACTGCTCGATGATCTTCGCAGTGGAAAGATCGAACGTGACGATGTGGCCGAACAACTGAACCTGATCTATCAAGTCGTCGTCGAAAAATTCGATCGGTTCCTCGAATACAACACGACGACAACTCAATCCGACTACGGCGAGCATTTCTATTCGCTACTCGATTTTTTGAGGCTGGAAACGTCGTACGATCGAGATGCCTGGAACATGCTTCCCGTCACGGTCGCGCATGAAGTGCTGGCCCGGCTCGGCAAACCAGAAGCGGCGACAATCTGGGAAGATGTCTTCTCACTCAAGACCGAAGAGATGGCCGACGGACATTTGCAGCAGTTGGAATCACTTCAGAAGAAGTACGGCATGCGAATGCCTTCCGTTGCAAACCACCTGGAAGAACGATTCGTCAAACCGCTTTCGGTCAATCATATGCTGGCCAGAATCCGGCCTGCTTGTGAAGACGCGGAAAAAGGTCGCGAAGAATCACCCTCATTCCAGGCCCTGCAGGTTTCCGTGGAAGAGTACTTGAAGACAACCTCCGGTTCGGGCATCGACATCCCCGCCTGGCTGCGAACGCTGGAAGAAGAATTGAATCGAGTTCACGAATCGGGCGAGACTGCACCTCCCGACGCCGAACCGCAACTACATCTTCCGATACCAGCCCTCAGTTTGAAAGAACTGCGGCAACAGCTAAAGCAGTGGAAACAACCTCCATCTGATCGCAAAGGCAAAGCCTGATTGTGGGCGGTGCACGCTCACCGAGCCAGTCCCGGTGGTTTAGGCCTTGGCACCCGCCGCGCGGTGTCAACGTTTAATATTCGAGCTTCGTGCCACGGCTTAGGAGTCTTCGGACAAGCAGTGACTTCGTAATCATCAACACAAGGCAAGAGCACTGCTTGACCGAAGACGGTCAAGCAGTGGCACACTCATTGGAGCCTTCGCAAAGCATCTGCCCACCCTGCAGAGCCTATGATCGTTTTCGCGATTGAGCCGAAGTCGATGATCGCGGCACCCACGCACCGCCGTGGTCTGAGGCGTCTCGCACCGTTTCAACTGACGGAGGCGCATTGCTTCCGAACTTCTCGCGAGTTTGTGCCTGACGACGCGCTGCACGATAGGCATCGGTAGGGTCGTTACGATCTTGTGCCGACAACCAAAGTTGCAGCCGGCCAATCGGCCGATCCCAACGGAAATTCATGCAAAACAACACGAAAATCAGACCTGAAACCGATGTGGCCCAGACGATCAGCGGCTGCTCAATTTGATCGGTACCAGCAAAAATCACGACGGCAGTTGCCGCAGCCCCGATCACCACGACGATTGCTGTCGCAAGCCAAATGACTGCTTGTCGTCCCGATTCCGAATTCCGTCTGGCCATGATGTGAGACCTCCTGATGATACGGTCTAGCCAATAATAACCTACATCACGCGAGCACGCATGGCAATCCTGGCTCACAGCAGTAGCGTCGATTTGTGGCTGCTTCAGCACGACATCTCTGCGGCGACAAGCAGAGCTTCGAAGACTTACGTTCCCAAGCGGGAGCCCGGGAACGAGGAATCACAACTCGGCATGTAACGAAAAAAGCCCGCAAGCAAAAATGCTTGCGGGCTGAATGGTCTCTCAAATCAACAACGATCTTAGAATTCGTCGTGATCGCCGTGGCCGCCGGCCTTCTTTTCAGCGTCTTTTGGCTTTTCGGCAATCAAGGCATCGCTTGTCAGCAGCAGGGTGGAAACGCTGGCAGCGTTCTGCAGAGCACTTCGTGTCACCTTGCATGGATCGATGATCCCGGCCTTGACCAGGTCTTCGTACTTGCCGGTGGCAGCGTTGTATCCGTGGCCGTCCTTGTGTTCGGCAACCTTTTCGCAGATCACGGCACCGTCAACACCCGCGTTGTTGGCGATCTGGGTCAATGGAGCACGACAAGCACGAACGATGATGTTGAAACCAGTGGTTTCATCTTCGTTCAGGCCGGTTGGCTTGAGTTCCAGCGAAGATCGCAGCAGGGCAACGCCACCACCAGGAAGAATACCTTCTTCCACAGCAGCACGAGTTGCATGCAGAGCGTCTTCGACGCGAGCCTTCTTTTCCTTCATTTCGCTCTCCGTGGCAGCACCAACGTTGAGCTGTGCGACACCGCCGGACAGCTTGGCGACGCGTTCTTCCAGCTTCTCACGATCGTAATCGCTGGTTGAGGCAGCCAGTTCACGACGGATCTGTTCGATACGAGCCTTGATGTCGGCTGACTTGCCCAAACCTTCGATGATCGTCGTATTGTCTTTGTCGATCACGATTCGCTTGGCGCGACCGAGGTCCGACAATTGAACGTTTTCGAGTTGGATACCGAGGTCTTCGAAAATTGCCTGACCACCAACCATGATCGCCAGGTCTTGCAACATGGCCTTCCGTCGATCGCCGTAGCCGGGTGCCTTCACTGCCGAGATCTTGAAAGTCCCTCGCAGCTTGTTAATGACCAGCGTTGCTAAGGCTTCGCCTTCGACTTCTTCAGCAACGATCAGCAGTGGCTTGCCGCTGTTAACGACCTTTTCGAGGACAGGCACCAGATCCTTGATGCTGCTGATCTTCTTCTCATGGATCAGAACATAAGCGTCTTCGAGCACGCATTCCATCGAGGTTGGATCGGTCACGAAGTAAGGTGACAGATAACCACGATCGAACTGCATCCCTTCGACAACTTCATAAGTCGTCGTCAGTGATTTGCCTTCTTCAACGGTGATCACGCCGTCTTTACCGACTTGTTCCATGGCGTCGGCCAGGATGTTGCCGATTTCGTGATCGCCGTTCGCAGCAACAGTACCGACCTGAGCGATCGACTTCTTGTTTTTGCACTCAACGGCCATGGCCTTGAGCTTGGCGACGATTTGCTCGACAGCCTTGTCCATGCCGCGTTTCATGTCGATTGGGTTAACCCCTGCGACAACAGCCTTGAGGCCTTCGACGTAGATCGCTTCGGCGAGAATTGTGGCGGTGGTGGTGCCGTCACCGGCGGTATCGGAAGTCTTGCTGGCGACTTCACGGACCATACGGGCACCCATGTCTTCGAACTTGTCTTCGAGTTCGATTTCACGAGCAACAGTGACACCGTCCTTGGTCACGGTCGGCGAGCCAAAGCTCTTTTCGATGATGACGTTTCGTCCGCGGGGTCCGAGCGTCACTCGCACGGTTCGGGCGAGCTTCTGCACGCCGCGACGCATTGCTTCTTGCGCTTCCTGATCAAAGGCGATAATCTTGGCCATTCGGAAAGGCTCCTGGTTTTAAAATGTCAAAAACACGTATCCGACTACCTGATGAAGCTGTGATCAGCGACTCGAAGAAACTCGGACCGAGGGTATTTACGATATGTTGAACAGACCCGGCGAAAACCGTTTGTCTTCGCCGGGAAAATCAACGGATTGGCTTATCAGCCGTAGACGGCGAGAATGTCGCTCTCGCGAAGCAGCAGGAAAGTCTCGTCGCCGACTTTGAATTCGTCGCCAGCGTAGGAGCTGAAAATCACGTGATCGCCGGGCTTGACGGTCAAAGCGACCTTCTGTCCGGTGCTCTTCACATGCCCTTCTCCAACAGCAATCACGTCGCCACGTTGGGGTTTGTCTGCTGCGGAATCCGGCAGAACAATCCCTCCAGCGGTCTTCGTTTCCGCTTCGGCTCGCTTAAGAACCACTCGATCACCGAGGGGGACCAACTTAGGGTCGTTCGAGCCACTCTTCTTTGCCATCTCACCTTACTCCAGAATCGAAACGCGTTTAGTCTTCTAGTCTTCCAACTTGGCACTGAGCCTGTAGACGGCCCACAGACGACACCACGAGATGGTCTATTGGTTAGCGAACGGCGCGCCAATTGATTCACATGTAGAATCACCAATAGCCGTAAGGACTTCCGGCAACTCATCCTGAAAAGTGATTCTGCCATCGTGGCCAGATCGAGATTCAACCTGACCCTCATCTGCCAATCTGACAGAAATCGTGGAAAGTATTGGATCTGACAAAGAACGAGATTAATGGCGACAAGATCGCACGCACAGATGGACCTTAACTCAATCTTCTACTGCTTCGAAGTCCTCGGAGAAGCAGTGGATTGAAATCGACGCTCATTTTGCCAATCGGCACTGTTTGACGGGAGACCGTCAAGCAGTCGTCCGAGATCGGCGACCAGAAGCCGCCGCTAGGGGTCCGGCCATCGTCGCGCATCCATCGTTGCTCAAGGATCCAGATACCTGAACCTTCGAAAAACACATGGTTTCCTCCGATTGTTGGGCAAATGGTCACATCGTTGCGCGAATTTCTCGAAAGACGGTTTCTTGTCGACGATCGGCAGATTTTGCCACCGGGGTCATCAAGTTTTCGGGTAATAACGATTATTCAGCGGCGTCCATCCCCTTTTACCGCAACTTTGAAACCCGCATGTTTCGATAGATCACGGACGAGTGACTCACAAATCCAGCAGTCAATTGTGACGCTCATGAAACTGGCGGATCACACGGAAACAGGCTTGTCAGGTTTCCGTCATCCACTGACATGCGACCGGATCAACTGCGAAATCGACACTTCAATCCCATGAAGTCCGCGAATACTTGTTGTTTGGTATGTGCCGCATCATGCAAAAAAATTTCCTTCGTTTCGGGATTACCCGCTACATCTACCGCATCAGCGCTGCGGCGATCTGCTCGGCAG
>JBAXBD010000186.1:0-9574 GCA_037142165.1 Schlesneria sp.
GTCTTGAGAAGCAACGTAAAGTGGAACGCGGGGGGGAACCTTGGCCGTCCATTCCTCTAATCGTTTTTGGCTGATGAAGACAGATGCTGCTTGAAAATTGCTTTGCAGCATCCGTTCGACGACTTTTTTCCCTTCAGCAATGAAGAATTCACCTCCACGTTGCAGGTTTTTCATTTTCAGATTGCGGTACGGTTCCACGCGAGGATCATCGAGCGATTCGATCAGGATTGGCGAGCGACAAATTCCCGTTTGCGGCTCGTTGGAATCCTCGAAATTCGAAATTTGTCCCGGCATACGATTCCTCGAACTGTGAAAATTTGCGTCTCGGCAGAAGCTTAAAGAATACCTTCGGCGGATTGCAAAAGACGATTCCTTCAAAAAACTGACAAAACTGGTTTGGCAAATGGCAAACCGGGAGTATACTTCCGCCGCAGAAAGCGGAATCGCTCGCTTTTTTGCCTGGTGGTGTAACGGTAGCACGAGTGACTCTGACTCACTTAGTTGAGGTTCGAATCCTCACCGGGCAATTTTTATTTGTCTTTCATGCTTGTCTCGGAAAAAGAAGCCAGACGCTGTCTCTATCGAGACGAAATTCAATCGTCTGTGGCTTAACTCATGTCAAGGCAAGATCTTCTGGTTGGCGGTATGACGGTGGTCTGTTGTGCCCATCTTCTCTTCTTTGCTCGGTGGTTTTTAGAAAAAACCAAAAATGGACAGCGATTGACCAAATGCTTCGGGCCTGACCGCGCGATTTGGGTTCTGCGGGGATTGGCGATTTTAGGGATGGTATTCGGTGTTCTGTTAGCATCCGGAATCATTCGGCCGGTCCAATGGTAGTCGCGACGTTTTAGCCGCGGAGCGGCCGAAAGAGATTGTCCTAACTTGTTTCCACATCGACCGGCGCTTACGATGGCCGGCCCTCTGCGTCGAGAGAAACTGATTTCCGTCTCGACGTTTGTTGGTTGTTATTGAAAGCATGCCACTGGCAGGTGGCAGGTAGAGGTCGAAGCCTCGGCAATGCAGAGTCGGTACAGTCTCGATTTTTCTGCAATGCCTCTTGGAAAGCTGCTGTCCGATGAAGCACGTATTGTCCGCGATGGTGATGAACCAGCCGGGTGTGTTGGCACACATCTCTGGAATGCTCGCGTCGCGCGCATTCAATATTGAAAGTCTGGCTGTCGGTGAAACCGAACGTCCCGAGTTTTCGCGAATCACATTTGTTGTTACGGGTGATGACAAGGTTGTTGATCAGGTTCGAAAACAGCTCGAAAAGATTGTCACGGTTGTCAAAGTCGTTGATTACCTGAATCAGGATCTGGTCGAGCGCGATCTGATGCTGATCAAAGTATCAACGGTGGGTGGCCGGCTTTCGGATGTTCGTGAGCTTGTCGGAATCTTCCGAGGCAAAATCGTGGATGTCGGTGAGCAGCATGTCATGATCGAAATCTCGGGTTCCGAGAGTAAATTGACGGCGTTCATCGAATTGATGCGTCCGCTGGGAATCATTGAGATGGTTCGAACTGGACGAATTGCTCTTTCGCGTGAGAAATCCTTGTCGGTGGAAGACGCGCTGAAACCACCGCCGACTTATGAAGAAGCCGCAATTAACGGCTGAACAACCGATTCGCAGAATAGACTTTTTCCGGTTGTATTTGTGTAGAAACAGTTCTGAAAATTTCCTTAACTTTCCTGAAGAGAAGCAACGATGGCTGCTAAGGTTTACTACGACGACGATGCCGATTTGTCCCTGTTAAAGGGAAAGACAATTGCAATCCTGGGCTACGGAAGCCAGGGACACGCACAAGCCCAAAACCTGCGAGACAGCGGCTGTACGGTTGTGGTTGGCCAGCGACCTGGAAGCAAGAACTACGACCTGGCCGTCAGCCACGGCTTTAAGCCCGTTTCCATCGCCGAAGCGGTAAAGCAAAGCGATCTCGTCAATATCCTGCTCCCTGACGAAGTTCAAGGCGATATTTACCGCACCGAGATCAAGCCGAACCTGAAGCCGGGCGCTTTGCTCATGTGCTCACACGGGTTCAACATGCATTTCGGGCAGGTTATTCCTCCTGCTGGCACGGATGCGGCACTGGTTGCCCCAAAAGGCCCAGGCCATCTGGTTCGAAGCGAATACGAAAAGGGGGGGGGAGTTCCCAGCCTGATCGCACTGACTCCAGGTGCTTCGGAAACAAGCCGAAAATTGGCGTTGGCCTACGCCAAGGGGATCGGTGGTACTCGTGGTGGCGTGATTGAAACGACCATCGCCGAAGAAACCGAAACCGACTTGTTCGGTGAACAGGTTGTGCTTTGCGGTGGCGTCAGCGCCTTGATCAAAGCGGCGTTTGAGACACTGGTCGAAGCTGGCTACCAGCCAGAAATGGCCTATTTTGAATGTATGCACGAACTGAAGCTGATTGTCGACCTGTTCTATCAGGGTGGCCTCAACTACATGCGATACAGTGTTTCGAACACCGCCGAATTCGGTGATTACACACGTGGACCACGTATCGTGACGGACCAGACCAAGGCCGAAATGAAGAAGATTCTTCACGAAATCCAAACCGGTCAATTTGCCCGTGAATGGATTATGGAAAACAAAGCCAACCAGCCAACGTTCCAGGCGATTAAGCGTCGTGAGCGATCTCATCAGATCGAAGAGACCGGCAAGCAACTTCGCCGCATGATGAAATGGATCAACGCTAAAGAATATTAATCAGTAAGCCGGTTGTCACGGGCTCCTTGACGAGCAGAATTTGTGGTATCCGGTTGAATCCAGATTTTCGGGCAGCGGTGGTTTGCGCCACCGCTGCTTGCTTTAGTCTCTTTGCTGTGATCGAGAACGTCGGATCGCTATACTCCAATGAGTCCATCAGGAGATCCGCGAATGTCGTTGGCCGCTGGTAATTTTCACTCTTTGTGGGATTGTTCCCACTTCTCCCCGGCCAGAATTCTCGTATGTCTCGTATCTGTTCTGGGCATGGCGTTTCACGCTTTCGCCGCTGATGTAGAAGAGACGCGCAAGCTACTGATCAAAGGGGACTATGCCGAGTGCATCAAGGTTGCCGGCAAGGCGATCGATGAACGTGCCTTCGGTGAAGATTTCTATCTCTTTAAGTCCGAAGCAGAATTGAATTCTGGTCTTTACAAAGAGGCCTACGAAACGATTTCGGCCGGGTTAACTCGATATGCATGGAGTGTTCGTTTGCGCCAGGCGGGGATCGAGCCCGCACGGTTGTCTGGCAACGTGATGCAAGGGACTCTCTGGCAAGCGGAAATCTCTGATGTTGTCGGCCGCGCTGCGTGGCGCTACAACGGCGATGCTGACAGTCTGGTTGCTCTCGGTCGAGTGGCCGTGGCGACCGGTGCGGATGCTCGCCAGGTGCTTGAAGTCTTTTACGATCGGGCTCTCAAAGTGAGTCCGTCGCATCGCGGCGCCATTCTCGCCAGTGGCGAAATGGCACTTTCGAAAAAGGATTTTGCGTTAGCTGCGGAGACGTTTGAAGCAGGCGTCAAGGCACATCCTCAAGACCCTGACATCCACTTTGGACTGTCCCGGTCGCTGGAAAGATCGCAACCGCCGTTAGCCGCTCACCATTTGTCGGAGGCGTTACGGCTGAATCCCCATCATCTTCCGGCAATCCTCCACCGAGTTGACCACGCGATCGATTCGGAACAGTATGATGATGCCAAGAAATTGCTTGAAGAGGCTTTGGAAGTCAACAAGGCATGTCCTTTATGCTGGGCGTACTATGCCGTGCTGGCGCATCTCGATAACAAAGCTGACAGTGAACTGGAGTTTCGTAACCGGGCCCTCAAGCCGTGGTCTGAGAATCCTGGTGTAGATCACCTGATCGGCCGAAAGCTGTCGCAAAAATACCGGTTTGCAGAAGGGGCAGCTCATCAGCGAACCGCTCTTCAATTCGCTGCGAACTATCAGCCGGCGCGAGTTCAGCTTGCCCAGGATCTCTTGCGTTTGGGCGAAGAGGATGAAGGCTGGAAGTTGAGCGAAGCGGCGCTAAAGTACGACGCCTATGATGTCCACGTCTTTAATCTGGTTCAGCTTCGGGATGAACTCGACAAATTTACAACGCTCGAAGGTGGTGGTTTCCGCCTGCGCATGGAGGCCAAAGAGGCGGCGATTTATGGCGCGGACGTGCTGCTGCTTTTGCAGCGTGCCAAGCGGACCTTATGTCCAAAATATGGCATTGAATTGAAGGACGTGATTACAGTCGAAATTTTTCCTGATCCGAATGATTTCGCCGTGAGAACTTTTGGACTGCCTGGTGCAGAGGGGTTTCTAGGAGTCTGCTTTGGAAGAGTCATTACGGCTAACAGTCCAGCTTCGCAGAAAGAGACCCCCTCGAACTGGCAGTCAGTGTTATGGCATGAATTTTGTCATGTGGTGACCTTAGAGAAAACGAGAAACCGAATGCCTCGCTGGTTGAGCGAAGGAATCTCGGTCTATGAAGAACGTCAGGCGTCGCCCACGTGGGGTCAGAGGATGAGTCCCAGACACCGCAAGCGAATTCTGGATCGAGGTGTCAATTCTGTTCGAGAAATGAGTGGTTCGTTTCTGCGTCCAGAAAAGCCGGAAGACCTGCAGTTTGCCTATTACCAAGCCTCGCTTCTTGTGGAATATCTGGTCGAGAAGTATGGCATCGAATCTCTCAAGAAAATCCTCGATGATCTGGCTGCTGGGATTCCCGTTGATGAGGCGATCGAGCGGCACACAACATCGCTGAATCAGATCGATATGGAGTTTCGAGATTATGCGATCGAGATGGCGCGTCGGCTTGCGCCGGATCTTGATTGGGAACAATACGATCTGTCCGCAATTAAAGACGATGATGATCCTGACCGGCTTGAGCGTTGGGTCGACGATCATCCCGCCAGCATTCAGGGACTGACCATGCTTGCGGACCAATTAATCTCGAAGCGCGAGTTTGCAAAAGCCAAGAAGTCGCTCGCCAAACTGATCGAATTGTATCCTGAACAGACCGGCCTCGACAGCGCGTATTTGTTGCTATCTGCGATCCACCGCGAGCTGAGTGAATCAGGCGACGAACGACGAGTTCTTGAGCAATACGTTTCACATACGGACGATGCCAAATCAGCATTGCTTCGATTGATTGAGTTACAAACAAACGCCCAGGATTGGACTGCTGCATCAACCAGCGTGAAGCGTCTCCTGGAAGTAAACCCCTTGTTGCCGCAAGCTCAAAAAGCGCGTGCAGCAACCAGTGAGAAACTGGGTGATGTTGGTGATGCCATCAAGGGCTTGCGAGCATGGTTGCTGATGGATCCTGATGATCCTGCGGAAGCCCATTTCCGTTTGGCAAGACTGCTTGATGCGAATGGTCTCCCGGACGCGAAAAAGCACGTTCTGGCCGCTTTGGAAGCAGCCCCTCGATATCGTGAAGCTCAAAAATTGTTGTTGAAGATCGTTCGTTCTGAACCTGCCGACGCCGAGCGAACAACGGCGGACAAACCTGCCGACAATAAACGGATCCGCCCAGAAAAAGTAGGGTTCTGACGATGAAACGTGTCATTCCTCTTGTCAGCATTTTCGCGATGCTCGTGATCGTCATTGGCACGATCGGGCTGACGCACGGACAGAACCGAGGTTTGCAGCGAAGGTTCGGCGGGCGGCTGGAAACGGCAGTGCCTGACAACCGGAACGGGGTGCCGCTGTGGGATGTCGATCCCGCCTTCAAGGACGATGTCTTTACGTTCGTCCGGATCGAATATGATTCGACAAGACGACCGGGGTCATGGCTGACCGATTTTCCTGACGCCGATCTCAATTTTTCATATCGTCTGCAGCAATTGACTTCGTTGAAAGTCGATCCCAACGGCCGCATCATGCGACTGACCGATCCCGATCTATTTCACTATCCGTTTATTTACCTGATTGAGCCGGGGGGGATTTATCTTGCTCCTGATGAAATCGCGGCATTGCGAAGATACCTGCTGAACGGCGGGTTTCTGATGGTCGACGATTTCTGGGGTGAAGAAGAGTGGCGAGTCTTTTATCAGACGATCAAGCAAGTCTTTCCGGACCGGGAGCCGATTGAACTTCCACTTGATCACGCCATCTTTCACGGCGTTTACGATTTGAAAGAGAAGCCACAGATCCCCGCGATTGGGGTTGCGATTGATGGTCGGTCAACAGGCAAGACGTGGGAACGTGAAGATGCAAAGACGCCCCATTATCGCGGCATTTTTGACGACAAAGGTCGGATGATGGCGATTATTTGTCATAACACGGATCTCGGCGATGGCTGGGAACGTGAAGGTGAAGACCCGTGGTACTTCACCGAATTCTCTGAAAAGAAAGCCTACCCGTTGGGAATCAATATTATTTTCTACGCGATGACTCATTAATCTCGATTTTTCCAAAAAACAAACCGCAGCCGGAGTTCCCTTGTGAACGTGACGAGTTTATCCCCCGCCGACGATGACGAGATGCGAGTCCTTGAACTGGTTCGAACAGGCCGCCAACGGATACGGGCTGAATTGGCAAAGACGATCGTCGGACAGTCGGAAGCTGTCGAGCAGCTTTTGATTTCCCTGTTTGCTGGTGGCCATTGCCTGATCACCGGGGCGCCGGGACTGGCAAAGACTTTGCTGGTCAAATCGATCGCCCAGGTATTCCATCTGAAATTTCAGCGGATTCAATTCACGCCAGATCTGATGCCGGCGGACATTACGGGGACTGAGATCCTGGAACAGGACGAATCGGGACGTCGACAAGTCGTCTTTGTCAAGGGGCCAATTTTTACCAACGTCCTGTTGGCCGATGAAATCAATCGGACCCCACCGAAGACTCAAGCAGCGTTGCTGGAAGCCATGCAGGAACATCAGGTGACTGCGGCAGGAACGCGATATGTCTTAGAAGAGCCATTCTTTGTGCTGGCAACACAGAATCCGATCGAGATGGAAGGAACATACCCACTTCCTGAAGCACAGCTTGACCGGTTCATGTTTAATGTTGTGATCAACTATTTGCCCGAGGATGACGAAGTTGCGGTTGTTGCCCGCACGACGTCAGCCAAGCCAGAATCAATCGAAGCCCTGTTTACCGGCCTCGATATTCAACAGATTCATGCACTGGTTCGACAGGTGCCCGTTGCAGAAGACGTCGTGCGATTTGCTGTTCGTCTCGCGGCGGCTTCGCGTCCGAATCAACCTGGATCGCCCGATTTCGTCAATGACTGGGTTTCGTGGGGAGCCGGTTTGCGTGCCGCTCAATATCTGGTTCTGGGGGGGAAAGCTCGAGCACTGCTTTCAGGCCGTGCGAACGTGACCTGGGATGACATTCGAGCATTGGCTGCTCCCGTGCTCAGGCATCGAATCCTGATAAACTACCGAGCCGAGGCGGCTGGTCAAACGGTTGAAAATATTATTTCAAGGTTATTAGAAACAGTGAAAAGTTCGTAGCTCACTGGTACGTTGTTAAACGTCTAAGTTAGTATCCTGTGCCACGGCATGGGAGTCTTCGGGGAAGCAGTGACTTCTCCTGCTGCCGGAAGAAAGCACTGCTTGATCGACGACGGTCAAGCAGTGGCACCGAAATAAAAAAATCTCAAAGTATTTATTCATCGAGCCCGTATTTGTAAGGATCCAATGTTGATGTCCCATCGAGTCATTCACGTGTGCGCCTTCACCTTTCTATCGGTTTTCACCGTTTCAGCATTCTCAATTGCTGCCGAAACAACTGACGGGAAGAACTACACACAAACGCCTGAAATCGCTCCCGCAGCAGGTCAGCCCGGTTCCGACAAAACGTCGGTTCCAGTTGTGCCACCGACGTTATTCAAAGAAGGGCCCGCACCAAAATGGATTTGGGGTGCCAACGATGACAAGAACTATGTGGTCAGAACGACATTTCAGGGGACCGGTAAGTCAGCGTGGCTACGTGCCACGTGTGACAACGCGATGACGATCTACGTCAACGGAAAAAAAGTCGCATCCGGTGATGACTTCAACCGTCCCGAGCAACTGGATATCAAATCTCGCCTGAAGGATGGCGAAAACGTGATCGAAGCCGAAGTCGTGAATTCCGGTGGACCGGCAGGTTTCGTGGCCAAGCTGGCGATTACCGGTACCGATGGCAAGGTTCGTTATGTCGTGACAGATGAATCGTGGAAGGTTGCTGAGACCCGGACCTCGAAAGAGACTGTCGCGCCGCGAATCACATATCCGGCGCTGGAAGACCATCCGGGCGGGAAGGGGATGCTCGCTGATTTGACGGTGGAAGAAGCCCGAGACCTCTTCAACTTGCTTCCAGGTTTTCAGGTCGAACGACTTTTCACTGTTCCTAAAGAGGAACTTGGTTCCTGGGTCAATTTGACGACCGATCCGAAAGGCCGACTGATCGTCAGCGATCAGGGCAAGCTGGGTTTGTTCCGCGTGACACCGTCGCCATTGGGGACCCACGAGCCGACCAAAGTTGAACCATTGGATATTCAGTTCGATGGGAAGCGGATGTCAGGAGCTCAGGGGCTGCTTTATGCATTTGACAGCCTTTACATCATGATCAACGGAGGATCCGTTCCCACAGGCTTATACCGCTGTAAGGACACCAACGGTGACGACCAGTACGACGAGGTTGTAAAGATTCGCGACATTCCGGGTGGGGGTGAACATGGACCGCACGCATTACGGCTTTCGCCAGATGGGAAGTCCATTTACGTCGATGCTGGAAACCACACAAAACTCCCATTTGAAGTCAAATTGAATGCTCCGCCACAGACGATGGGTGGAATTCGTTCAGAGCAACTAAGAGCCACGCTTCCCGATGGAGTTACAAGTCGGCTGGTTCCCAATTGGGACGAGGACTTGCTTCTTCCACGTCAATGGGACGCGGGAGGTCACGCGGTGGGAATTCTGGCCCCCGGCGGCTGGATTGCAAAGATCGATCCCGAAGGGAAAACGTGGGAAGTTGTTTCGTCAGGCTACCGCAATCAATACGATTTTGCCTTCAACGCCGACGGAGAAATGTTTGCGTATGATGCCGACATGGAATGGGACATGGGATCGCCCTGGTATCGACCAACCCGAGTCATGCATGCTACCAGTGGAAGTGAATTTGGCTGGCGAAGCGGAACCGGTAAATGGCCTGAGTACTACCCCGATAGTCTGCCATCACTCGTCCACGTTGGACCGGGTTCACCAGTAGGGGTCGAGTTCGGGTACGGGACGAAGTTCCCTGGCAAATACCAGAAGGCCTTGTTCATCTGCGACTGGACCTTCGGGACGATGTATGCGGTCCATATCGAACCAAGTGGTGCAAGCTATCAGGCGACAAAAGAAGAATTCCTCTCACGGACTCCGCTTCCATTGACAGACGTCGTCGTACATCGGGACGGATCGCTGTACTTCACGACCGGCGGACGCGGCACGCAGTCAGAGTTATTCCGCGTGACCTATGTCGGTAAAGAATCAACCGCACCCGTGGATCCGCATGACAGTCGCGATGCCGAACTGCGGGCTCTTCGTCGAAAAATCGAAGCGTATCACACGACAGTAGATCAACCTTCGCAAGCAGCGCAATTCCTGCTTCCCTACCTGGGGC
>JBAXBD010000187.1:0-9539 GCA_037142165.1 Schlesneria sp.
GCTTGAAGGGGTTCCCGGTCTCGCCAAGACTTTGCTGGTCAGTTCGCTGGCTCAGGCACTTCATCTTTCGTTCAAACGGATTCAGTTTACTCCTGACCTGATGCCCAGTGACGTCACAGGTACCGACGTCATTCAAGAGAATATCGAAACTCACAATCGCGAATACAAATTCCTTCCCGGCCCGTTGTTCGCGAATATGATTCTTGCAGACGAAATCAATCGGACACCACCGAAGACTCAAGCGGCCATGCTTGAGGCGATGCAAGAACGGCAGGTTTCTGCCGGTGGCAAAATTCACAAGCTTCCTGACCCGTTCTTCGTACTCGCGACGCAAAACCCGCTCGAGCAAGAGGGAACATATCCCCTTCCCGAAGCCCAGCTCGATCGATTCTTACTGCATATTCGAGTCGACTATCCGTCAGCGGCTGATGAGTGGGAAGTGGCGAGACGAGTGACATCAGGCCAGATGGGTGAAATTCGAGCCGTACTTTCTGGTGACGATATTATAGGTTACCAGAAGCTGGTTCATCGAGTTCCCGTCAGTGACCAGGTGCTCGGCTACGCTCATGCACTGGTCCGAGCCTCGCGACCTGGCGCGATTGAAGCGCCTGACTTCGTCAATAAGTGGGTCAATTGGGGTGCAGGACCTCGCGGTGTGCTGACTCTCGTGACATGCGCGAAAGCCCGAGCAATCTTGTACGGCCGTTACCACGCAACAATCGGTGACGTTCAGGCTGTCGCGAAGGGTGCGTTGCGTCATCGCATTGCGCCAAACTACGCCGCTCAAGCAGCCGATGTGAACAGTGAAAAGCTGATTGGAATGTTGATGGAGAAAACACCCGCTGACAAGAAATACATACAACCTGCGTAGAAACAACGTAGGTTCATATCACCTGTTCTTCAGACAAGTTGAGGAACACCAGGAAATCCCACAACGCGCAAGCGACTAAGCTATTCTAATCCCATCATGGACGCGCATTAAAAATGACGGCGAGTGTTCTTTCGAGGTATTTGAATCCTGAGGTTCTCAGCCGAATTGCTGATCGGCCGGTGGAACCGCGCGGTTTGGTCGTTGGTAACCTGGCGGGAGCTCACAAGTCACCGCTCAGTGGATTTGCGGTCGAGTTTGCCGGGCATCGTGACTACATCGTTGGTGACGATCCACGACACATTGACTGGCGTCTGTACTACAAACGAGATCGGCTTTCGATCAAACAATATGAGATGGAGACGAACTTTGTCTGCCATCTACTGCTGGATGTCAGCGCGTCGATGCGCTATGGCGAAGATGCACAACAGAAATTGACGTATGCCGCTCAGGCTGCAACAACGTTGGGCTACTCGATCGTTAAACAGAACGACAAAGTCTCGCTGGCGACCTTTGATGATAAGGTTCGCGGATACGTCCCTCCTGGGAATTCTCTCGCCCAGATCCACCGGATGACTCTTCATCTCGACGAGATTGCACCGATTGAGAAAACGAAGATGTCCGAATGCTTGACCGACTTGACCGGTCGAATGGGCCGTCGTGAAATCGTCATGATTTTCAGCGATTTTTTTACGGACTTGGGGTCTCTTGAGTCGGCGCTTCAGCGGATGAAGTACAATCGTCATGAAATCGTACTGTTCCATGTCTTGCATCATCATGAACGAACATTTCAGTTCGAAGGAATGGTCAAATTTCTGGGCTTGGAAGAAGTCAGCGAATATTTAACCCAGACGGAAGACATCCGTCAGGCGTATCTCGAAGCGATGCAGCGGTACGAAACCGCCATTGACGAACTCTGTCGCCGAAACGCCATCGAACGCGTTTCGGTGGACACGAGCCACAATTTGGGTGACGATCTTGTCGAATACCTCAACCAGCGAACGCGAGTCCGTGTTCGTTGACGCAGACGGAAACAGGCTGACTTTGTGTTGTTGCCTCGCTGACAATAGCACTGTCGTCAGCTTATCCGTGATTATTAACAATGTAGTGATCTTTCATGAACGATTCCAAACCAAGGCTTTTGACCTCTTCCGGCGAATTCTGTTATCGCCCAATCGCCGACTGGGCAAAATGGCCAGACGACTGGAACGTTGAGGAAGTGACCGCAGTCGCTACGGACTCGAAAGACCGAGTCTTCGTTTTCAATCGTGGCGACCACCCTGTTGCCGTTTTCGACCCTGATGGGACTTTGTTGTTTTCCTGGGGTCAGGAGCTGTTCACTCGACCGCATGGTATCTGGATCGGGCCGGATGACATGGTCTATTTGACTGATGACCTTGACCATACGGTCCACAAATTTACTCCTGAAGGACGGTTGTTGCTGAGCTTGGGAACAAGCGGATCTCCATCGGACACGGGAGCGACCTCGATCGACTATCGGACAATTCGATATGCCGGCCCCCCTTTTCATTTTCCCACAAACCTGGCACTTGCTCCCAACGGCGACATGTATATCTCTGATGGATATGGAAACGCTCGCATTCACAAGTTCTCGCCGGATGGGACGCTGCAATTCTCTTGGGGTGAGCCAGGCTGCGGCCCGGGGCAGTTCCATGTCCCGCACGGAATTGCCATCGACAAGAATGGTGTCGTCTACGTGGCTGACCGCGAGAACAGTCGACTGCAATTGTTCTCACCCAAGGGGAAGTTTCTGACGGAATGGACCGACATCGCTCGTCCCTGTGAAATGGTGATCGACAAGGCAGGCCGGGTCTATGTGGCCGAGTTAGGTTATCGAGCAGGTATGTGGCCGGGTACGTCAGCACCGTCTCCAGACTCGACGGGGGGACGCGTCAGTATCTTCGATTCCACAGGAAAACTGCTGGCACGATTTGGTGGTGGCCTTCGTCCTTGCGAACCAGGAGATTTCTTTGCCCCACATGACATCTGGTTAGACTCGAAGGAAAATCTCTACATTTCCGAGGTTGTCTGGTCGGCGAACGCACGTCGCCTTCCCGAAGTGGGCCGTTATCACACATTACAAAAATTCGAACGAATTTCAGGAACAATCGAATGAAGGCTTGGCGATTCTATGGTTTTAGCGATATGCGACTGGATGACATCCCTGAGCCTGTCTGTCGTCCAGGACATGTTGTCGTCGAACCGCTGTGCGTGCAGCCGAGTGTGACCGAAGCCCAACTGGCTTTTGGAATTCCAACGCTGGCCTACGACCGCGTCAAAGCTCGACTCGAAAAGGATGCGCCCATCCAACTGTTTGGTCATGAATTCTGCGCGAAGATCGTCGAAATTGGAGCGGACGTCACCGGCTACCAAATTGGTGATCGTGTCGCCGCAAGGGCGAAGCTTCCGTGCGGTGATTGCTCGCTGTGCCGAGCCGAAAAAAGTACTCTTTGCCGCCGAGGTCCAGTCATTGGTTTCGACCAACCTGGCTGCTTCAGTGAGCGTGCACTACTCCCTGAAATTTCCCTGGTGAAGGTCGACGATCGAATTTCAAATAGTGTGGCAGCATGCCTGCAATCACTGAGCGACAGCGTCGCAGCAGTCGAGACAGCTCAGCTTCAGATCGCGGACACGGTTGTCATCTTTGGACAAGGGAGCATGGGTCTGGAATGCCTGCAGATTGCACGCATCAGCGGCGCGGGTCAGATCATTACGGTCGATGTTCGCGATGAAGCCTGTGCGGTCTCGCGCGAGTTAGGTGCTGACCACGCCTTGAACGCTAAGACCTGTGATGTCGTGGCCACGATCAGAGAATTGACTGGTGGAAACGGAGCCGATGTTGTCTTCGAGTGTGCCGGAGGAAGCCCGAAACAAGGATTGGCCGGACATCAGACACTACTTGACGCTTTGAACTCTGTTCGTTCCGGCGGAAAGATCATCGGTGTCTCATGGTTCGGTGGTCCGGTAATGCTTCCGATCGATCTGTTCCGTGAGCGAAGCCTGAGATACCTGTTCCCTGACATCAGTACGCGGGAACATCTTGGACATACCGTCCAACTGGTCGCTTCAGGTCGAGTCCGACTCGAACCAACCATCCGGCATATTCTGCAAGGGATCGAGTCGGTGCCGCAAGCATTTGAGATCACCGCGAATAAGGGAAAATATCAGGCGATCAACCCAGCTCAAGTGATTTTCTAATCACGCTCAGCGGAGATGGCGGTCCTGACGTCGGTATTCGGCCGCAAGCAGGTCCTGAAGGAATTCCGCCCGTTCTGACTCGGGAGGCTCATCCATCTGCATTTTCTTGCAGAGGGGTGGGATCATGCGAAATAGCAGGTCGTACCTCTGGTCTGTCGACAACGTATTCCATCGATCGAGGATCCGCTCGATGGCATCCACATCCTGATGGGACAACCTGGAAAGTTTGGCGTGGTCGAAGCGAAAGCGAGCTTCAGACGCTGGGCGACCGGACAACTCTTCACGGACTTCCGCAAGATCTTCAGATGCATCGGTGACGACGATCGTTCCGGCAACCATATCACCAAATCGTTGTCCCCGATTTGAAAGCGCCGGGACGACCCATAGGATCGGCAGATGATCGATCACTCGAAAGATATTTCTGATAAAAATGCCGACTGCGTCGAGCGCGAATCCATCGGCTTTCACAACCCGAATTTCGCACATTCGCTTTCCAACTGTCTGTCCACGCCAGAGCAATTCGCTCAGCCCGAAATAGAAGAAGCTGCCAAGCCCCCAGATCACAATTCCAATGCCGACGAAATAAGCGACAATTGTTTCGGGATCGGTCGTCTTGCCGTCGTCTTTCACCAGTTTTTCAATGGAACGGATCGTATCGCGGAAAAATTCTTCAAACACCGCGCCGATGATGGCCAGCAGCATGAACAAGAGAAACATCGCGAAATTCAGTATGATCTGGTCGACGAACCATGCGATAAACCGCGTTCCAAGTCCCGCCGGACGGTACTCGATCTGGACGTTTTCCGGTGTTTCGTATTTGAGTGGAACTGACATCAATCACCTCACGACCAATCGAAGGAATGGCAGAGTATGAGCGGTTTCGTAACACGCAACAAGCCTGCTTGGGATGAGCTTGAAAGTTTGGTGAACAAAGCAAAGTCGTCTATGCGTCGAATGACTCCGGAAGAACGGAGTCGCCTTGATGTCCTCTACCGTCGCACGACGATTCATCTTTCGCAAGTCGCTACTCGCACAAGCGACCGCAGGTTGACGAGATATCTGAATGATCTCACTGCGGCTGCTCATGGATTGATTTATCTCCCTCCGAAGAAATCACTTTTCGAAGGGATCGGCGGTCTGATTGAGTCGTTTGCCAGATCTCTCGCGCGTCATTGGAAACACCACGCAATCTCGGCCGCGTTGCTGCTCGGCGGGGCGTTACTCGCCTACTTCGCAGCAATGGCTGATCCGTTGGCTGCCTATGCTCTGTGGCCCCGCAGCGATCCACGACAACCAGGATCGACACACGAACAACTGCTGGAATTTCTCAGGCACGGACGTAATCAGGCGGGTGGCACAAAGTTCCTTTTCGCCTCATTCCTGTTTTCACACAATTTGAAAGTCGGTCTGCTTTCCATGGCGACGGGAGTCCTGGCAGCAATCCCTACGGTCCTGTTAATGATTTACAACGGTATGATTCTGGGAGTGTTTGTTGCAATCCACCAACGAGCTGGCATCGACGCCGAGTTGTGGGCATGGATACTGCCTCACGGAATCACCGAACTTGGCGCTATCATACTCTGCGGTGGAGCGGGATTGATGCTGGGTCAGGCTGTCGTTGCCCCTGGCCTATCAACGCGTACCGAAGCCTTGTATCGAGCTGGTCAAGAGACAGGCATTACCTGCATCGGTGTTGCAGGAATGCTTTGCTTCGCAGCCGTTATCGAAAGCTATCTGCGGCAAAGCCATCTCTCCACCTCGGCTCGACTGGTGTTCGCGGCGGCTTCTGCCTTGTTTTGGGCGCTGTTCGTCGTTTATGGATTTCTGCGTGAACAAGCCGCCAGCCGACTCACATCAGATTCCGCTGTCGAAGTTCGATGAATCGATTGACCAGCGGAACAGTCAACTGATTCGGTTCAACGTCGAGGACGTAAACACCCGAATGTTTTAGCGACTGTAACGCCAGTTGCCGTTCTCGGAGCAGTCGATACGTGACAGCGACTTTTGCCCCATCAACCATTGTTTCGATCGGCGATCGCAGAATGCGGTTGAGAAGTGGCGTACGCAAAGCGGCAAAGAGGACGACATGACGGCGGCCAAGTCGGCCGAGGGATGCCCGAAACTGCTGTGACGTTTCCTCGTCAGAGATGTCCGAGATCACGACGATCAACGATCGCTTGGCCTGACGCGATTGAAGCATGGCGAACATCGGGCCAAAATCGGTTTCTCGAAAGTTTGATTGAGCCGCATAAATATTGTCGGTCAGTGTGTGCAGCGATGGAATACCAGCGACAGGAGGAAGAAAGCCCCTCACTTCGTTGTCGTACAACCCCATTCCACAGCGGTCGCCACTTTGCAGTGTCACACGAGCCAGAATCAAACCGGCATCGACGGCACAATCGAGCTTGGTGCCCCGATCAGTCTCGGTTCCCATCAGCCTTCCACAGTCGACTAGGATCATGACGTCGCGATGCCGCTCGATCTGGAATCGTCGGACAACCGGCCGTTGAAGGCGTGCGGTGGACCGCCAATCGATACGGCGTGGATCGTCACCGTCCCGGAATTCCGTCAATGATTCAAATTCGGTTCCCGCACCGTGTTGCCGTGACTGCGTCGCCTTATCAAGTAGAAGCAATTCGGCGCCGCGATCCTTGAGAAGCTCGTCGCGCGACGCAAACTGTTCCGGCAAAACCTTAATTCGAGCGGGTATTTCAAACACGCGCTGAACTTCAACCAGGCGCCTCGGTCCATAGAGACGAATCCAAACCGGACCGAACGTGTGCAAGCCACGCTCGGAAATCCGGCAGACATGCGCCAATGAGTCACGTCCTCCACGAGCGGCGATGTCAAAAGGATGGATTGAAAAACGTGGTGTCGCCGCTACGGGAGTCACATCGCGTAATTCTCCTTGCACATCCTCCTCGCCTTTATTTTCAATTTCCCAACTGACCGCAAATGCGGCATTGCGGCCGACAACTGTCGGTAGCAGGCGTCGAACGTTCAACTGGCCCAGACATTGCCACAATTGAACAGCCTCGATTGCTGCTGCAATGAGTAGAACGGCTGTTATCAAAGCGATCAAAAATAAGAGAATTTGCCACGGAAACAGGAAGTGGATGAGTGACATCACCACCAGCAGAATACCGACTTGAATCCCCTTCGGACCTGGTCGAATCCGCGCGGCGATCTGCCAGAAACCCTGGTCGGGTGTTGTCGATACAACAAGGTTTGAGGACGACTTCTGTCGAACGTGCTTCGATTCAGATTGCTCAACGGCATTACTGCGAAAGTCGACCATTTATCGCTGCTCGTAGATGTTCATTCGTAAGGACATTTTCTTGCTCAACGGCTTGGATACGTAGATCTTCGTTATCGAGTAGCATCATTCAGGCACGGATCACCGGGGGACTTCGACCGCTTCCAGCAACTGGTTCAGCACGTCATCGGTGGTCGTATCTTCGAGTTCGGCAGTCGGACTTAACACGACACGGTGACGTAATGAAGGAATGAATGCGGCTTGGATGTCGTCGGGTGTGACGAACTCGCGACCGGAAAAACGTGCCAGGCTCTTCGCTCCCATCAGCAACATCAAACCCGATCTGGGACTGGCACCGACCGACAGGGAATCGTCATTTCGCGTCGCACTCAAAAGCTTTTGCACGTAGGCCACGACTTCATCGCGAACGTGCGTCTCTCGAATCGTTCGACGCGCCTCAATGATGTCTGAGGCCGATACGACTGGTGTCACGCCCATCAGTCGAGGATCGGAAAGCCCACCCGTGGCATGATGTTCGCGCAGGATACGGCGCTCGTCTTCCGGGGCAGGGTATTTGACGAGTACCTTGAACATGAACCTGTCGAGCTGGGCGAGCGGCAGCGGATACGTTCCCTCTTGTTCAATCGGATTTTGAGTGGCAAACATCACGAAGGGTTCGGGCAAGTTGTGGGTCACTCCGTCGTTTGTAACGGAGAGTTCCTGCATCGCTTCAAGCAATGCCGATTGCGTACGTGCCGAGGCGCGATTCACTTCGTCCGCCAGCAGAAAATTGGTAAAGACCGGCCCGCGCCGAAATTCGAAATCGTGCGTATTTTGTCGAAAGACAGCGGTCCCCGTAATGTCGTTCGGAAGCAAATCGGGTGTCATCTGAATTCGCCGATAGTCCAGACTGATCGCCGACGCGATGGTTCTGACCAGTAGAGTCTTTGCAACACCCGGAGGCCCTTCCAGCAAGACGTGCCCGCTACTGAAAAGCGCGGCCAATGAAAAATCAATCACTTCGTCCTGACCGAAGATGACCTTCGAGATTTCGGTTCTGATCGATTGATAAAGCTGTTCTAAAGACAACGGGAAATCCTTTGCAACACACGAACGGCCTCGGATTCGGACAGGGAATTACCTTTTTTAAGAGCGGCATCGATCAGTTTCATCCCCTGACGAAACTGATCGGCTTCTTGCGGAGAACGCTTTGCCATTGTCGAAGCAATGACTTCAGGGTCATGAACGGCTTGAGAGATCCCGAACCTCCCACTGATCGTTCGCAGAACTCCCGCCCGGACTTCTCGCAACACAAACGGACGGCAACCGCGGCCTCGATTCAAAAACCTTGCCATGGCTTCGATATATTCAATGATTGTACGTCGGTTCGTTGTAGAAGGTTCAAGGGGCGGTCCGAGGACAATCGCACGACGCCAAAGCTCTAAGCAGAGCAGAGCAAGGATCGCAATCGCGACAGTCGCGTAAGTACTTTTCGTGAGAAGCCACAATGGGTTACCCCGTACGCTTAACCCATGATAGAACTCATCGAACAAAACTTGCCGTCCGCCGTCCGCCAGCAAATCGTACGCGAACGCTCCATTGTCCGCTTGACCAAGACTGGCGTTCATTAACAGCATTGGTTCGGCCACAACGACAATCTCGCCTTGCTCCCGCTGAAATGCAGCGGCAACTGTCCAACGCTCACCGCCGGGACGCTCGCATTCGATCTTTCCACTTGTCTTGACGTCCGCGCCAATCTTCAAGCCACCGACGTTTTCATCGGGTATCTGCAGTCGCAGAACCCGTTCCTTCAGTTTGTCAAATGATCCTGAAACAGTAGTCGCTGAAGTCGTAAATTGAATCGGATGCATTCCGATCGCTTCTTCCAATGACCGGCGAATTTGCATCTGCCGCGCTGTTTCCGAATGGATGTCCAGCGGAGGTTTGGTCGATGCTTTCTTGTCGTTTGTTTCCGCCAGTGAAATCGAAATCGATTGAACATCTGCAAGTTTGACTGCCGAAAAAATGTCGACATTGCCTCCTTCCAAATTGGCTCTCATGGCAGCCGCAACCGATCTGCGGGCGGGCGGCGGAACGGCAACAACCAATCGGCCACCACTCTCGACCCAGGGAATCAGGCGTTCAAGATATGCCGGCTCATTGGCGACCAGATCGTCGTGCGGCACCCATAAAACG
>JBAXBD010000188.1:0-9499 GCA_037142165.1 Schlesneria sp.
ATTCCCGCTTGTCGACCTGTGTGACGTAATTGCGGTCGATCTGCTCGAAGGTAGATACCTTCGAGCAGATCGACCGCAATTACGTCACACAGGTCGACAAGCGGGAATTGATCGAAGCCGCGATGCGTGGCATGCTGCTGAAGCTCGACCCTTATTCGTCCTACATCGACAAGCAGGAACTGCGAAGTTTCACCGAACATGTCGAACAGGAATTCGGCGGAATCGGCATTCAAGTCACAATTGATCCACGGACTCGCCAATTGATGGTGATGACTCCTCTGCCGGGGACTCCCGCTTACAAGGCCGGAGTGTTGGCAGGAGATCGCATTCTGGAAATCGACGACAAACTGACTGCGGACTTCCAGGAAGGTCGCGAAATGGATTCTGCTATTTCGCTGATGCGTGGCAAACCAGGAGCCATGGTCAAAATCAAGTTGCAGCACGAAGGTTCTGAGACCCCTGTGACCATCGAAGTCACCCGAGACGTGATCAAGACCCCAACCGTTCTGGGGGACCATTACGATGCCAAAGGAGAATGGTCGTTCATGCTCGACGAGAAGGAAAAGATCGGATACATCCGCCTGACCAGCTTCGGACGAAATAGTGCCGAAGAACTGCACGATGCGTTAACCAAGCTGCAAAAAGAGGGAATGCGGGCACTGGTGCTGGATATGCGGTTTAATCCCGGTGGCCTGTTGACCGCCGCGACCGCCATCGCCGATTTCTTCATTTCAAATGGCGTCATCGTCAGCACCAAGGGACGCAACACCGAAGAACATTTCGTTGAAGCCAAGAAAGCAGGAACTTTCAGTGGCTTTCCGATGGCGGTGCTCGTCAATCGATACAGTGCGTCAGCCGCCGAAATCGTCAGCGCCTGCCTTCAGGACTATAAACGAGCAATTATCGTGGGCGAAAGAACCTGGGGTAAAGGTAGCGTGCAAAACGTCGTCGAACTGGAAGGGGGCAAAAGTGCTCTGAAACTGACGACCGCCAGCTATCACCGTCCCAGTGGCAAGAACATTCACCGGTTCCCCAAAGCAACAGAAAAAGACGAATGGGGCGTCATGCCTGATCCGGGCTATGAGCAGAAGATGACACTCGAGGAACTGCGTGACCTGGACAGTTCTCGTCGCGATCGTGAAGTGATCCCCAAGCCCAATACGGTTCCGGCTCCTGCTTCGAATTCGTTCGTTGATAAGCAACTGAATGCGGCACTCGAAGGAATCAAGAAGCAATTGGCTGAAGGTAAGCCGATTGTCGAACAGCCGGTCGAACGAGCTGCTGATCCTGAGAAAAAAGCGGTCGAAAAGAAAGCTGCGGGAATGATCAACCCCGCAAAGTCACGAGTCCCATTCGTCGACGCGATTCTGGAATACTGGCGAGTTCAATCAGATCGACGAGTTCAATTCCTGTGAGTGATTCCCTTTTGTAACGCGTCAACTCATGTTTGGCTCAAAAACCCCGGCATCGCTTGACGATCCGACAGCACTCGCCCGCTTTGGCGGGCTGGAAGTCGTCGCCAGGATGATTGTCGAAGGGTACATGATCGGGCAGCACAAGAGCCCCTTCAAAGGGTCAAGTGTCGAATTTGTCGAGCACCGGCAGTATTACCCCGGTGACGAGATCCGGCATATTGACTGGCGAGCGTACGGCAAGACTGGCCATTACTACGTCAAGGAATACGAAGAAGAGACAAACCTTCGTGCTTACCTGCTGGTCGACTGTTCGGGCAGCATGGCATTTAGCGGTAAGACGATCAGCAAATTTGACTACGCGCGACAATTGGCAGCTGCGCTTGCTTATCTTCTTCTTGCCCAGCGTGATGGCTGCGGGTTGATTACGTTCGATACTAAGGTGGAAGACCGGCGGGAACCGTCCACGAACCGTGAGACCTTCGGTCAGATTGTGCGGCTACTACAGGCTCGTCGTCCTGGCCACGAAGGGAGTCTCGGCAACGTTGTCGCTCAGATTTTGCCTTCACTGAAACGTCGGTGCCTGGTGTTTCTATTCACCGATGGTTTTGACAATCTCGAATCATTTGCCGCCGCTTTAAAGCAACTGCGGATGGCACGGCATGAAGTGGTTCTGTTTCAAATCACTGCCCCGGAAGAAGAAGAGTTTCCGTTTAACCAGCCAACTCAATTCCGAAACCTTGAAAAAGCGGGCCAGGAGATCCTGGCCGACCCGCACCGATTGCGAAAATTGTATCTGTCACGATTCAAGGCGTTCCGCGAGGGACTGATTAAACAATGCGGTTCGGCCGGAATCGACTTTCTGCCACTGACGACCGAACGACCCTACCAAAAAGCATTGGGAGAATTTCTCTCAATGCGAGTTCAACGCAAGCGACAGAGGTAACCGTAGTGGAGGCTTCCAGCCTCCACGGAAAAATTTCCTCAGTGGCGAATAGTTAATAGACGAATCATGGTATTCCCTAGAGGATGTTTGATTGAGTTAAATAGGCATCGTTTTATACACAGTCACTATAATCGGTCTATTGCCGTGAATGGGCAACGTATACCAGCCCAGGGCAAGCTCGTCTTCGATCGCCCCCCCCGGGTAACGATCTCAGCGAAACGGATCGCCCTGAAGGGTTTCGGCGACCCGTCTCATTTGATCGAAGTCGAATCGTAATTTGAAAGAGAAAGGTCAATCCAATGTCATCCAAGAAACTACTGCTCCTTGCAGGTGACTTCGTCGAAGACTACGAAATCATGGTGCCATATCAGGCATTGTCGTTCATCGGCTATCAAGTCGACACCGTCTGTCCTGGCAAAAAAGCCGGAGAAAAAGTTCGCACTGCAATCCATGATTTCGAAGGGGATCAAACCTACAGCGAAAAACCGGGCCACAATTTCACGTTGAATGCAACTTTTGCTGAAATCAAAGCCCATGATTACGCCGGTCTGGTGATTCCCGGTGGACGAGCACCCGAGTATCTGCGTTTAAACGAAGACGTTCTGAATCTGATCCGATCGTTCGCCAAAGACCAGAAACCGATCGCGGCGATCTGTCACGGTGCCCAGTTGCTGACCGCAGCCGGAGTCATCAAAGGTCGTCAGTGCACGGCCTATCCAGCCTGCGGTCCGGAAATCACCGCAGCAGGGGGGCAATATGTTGCCGTCCCCCTTGATCAGGCTTATGTCGACGGGAACTTCGTAACAGCCCCCGCATGGCCGGCGCATCCTGCCTGGCTGAGAGAATTCGCCAAAGTGCTTGGGGCCAAGTTCGAGATTGGTTAGAAGAGCACTGCTTGACCAAAGACGGTCAAGCAGTGGCACTTGGCTTTATTTTCGCCGTGAAAACGAAAAGCGGTTCTTGCATCAATCACTGACGGTTATTTCGCTGGCAGCCCAAAATCACCGGCGAGGTTTCGCCACATCGAGTGGACGTGATTGGCGTTGTTCTGGGTGTTGTTGTATTCGATCACGAAGGTTGGTCCCTGAACTCGGTAGTGGTGTGCCTGATGCAGATCAGGTTCTCCGTACCATGCAAAGGTGATCTTATCCATACCTGCTGAATTTAATGCCGTAAGACGTTCTGCTTCGACATCGACAGGAAGATTCTTCAGATATTCGGCCAGAAGTTCCTGCATCAATTTCTTCTGATCATCTGACATCTTGCTGACAGGAAGACCGACCGCTTCGCCGACGACAGCTTGTGGATTTGGCTGTGCTGCGACGGGACCTAACGGAACTTCGCCGGGGGCTTCTTTACTGACCCAGCACAACTTTTGTTGTTCTGGATTACAGAGCTTAAGAATCTGTCGAGCGATATCCTCTTCAGGCCCCAGGACGCGGATTGTTCGTCCCTTGCCAGCTTCGATCGTGCCGGGATTGGCTCCGAAGAACTCGGGGGTACTTGCAATCACCTTGCCGTCTTTGATGCTGAAATTGAGGCACAAGTGATGCCCTTCGACTCGCCAGCCCCAAAGGCCGGTCTCAGATGGTGTACCGAAAATGCTGATGTAATACTTGCCGGGGTCACGGCGATCCCGTCGATAAGCTCGTTCACCCGGTTCGATAAGATACAGCACTTCTTCAAGGCTCATCACATTCAACGTCTGATCGTAGCCCGCTTCCGACAGTCCGCTGCGGATCAGTTTTTGAGCGGCCTGGAGCGGTGCTCCTTCGAGGGCCTTCAGAGGCAATCCTTTTCTCTCACGGGGAATGAAATGCCAGTTCAATCGCTCAGAGTCATCGTATTTGAACGACGTCACTTTGACTTGATCAGGGGTAATTGCCGCGAGATATCCCTTGGCAGCTTCGGTCATTCCGAGTCCCGTCTTGGGGACTGGTTGAGACTGAGCAACTAACAGTGCCCCCATTGCGAAGACGACCGTAAAAGCAAGGACCAGCTTCCGAGTTGCCATAAATTTTCTCCAAGGGTGTAAAACATGAGGGTAGGGGAGGGAACGATCAGTCTGCTGAAAAACTTTAACTAGTATTGAACCGAGTATCTCTTGTTAACCGGGCGGCCAACTGAGAGGCCGTCCTCCGAGCAGATGGATATGAAGGTGGTTCACCGATTGCCCTCCGTTTCGGCCGCAATTGATCACCGTTCGATAGCCATCGGTCAGTTGCAATTGAACAGCGAGTTTGCGGGCGACGCAAAGGAGATGTCCCAGTAGCGGTGCATCTTCATCCGTCGAATCGGCCAGCGACGGAATTTCTTTCTTGGGGATGATCAGGACGTGAGTTGGTGCCTGACCATTGATATCCCGAAACGCGAGGCATAGGTCGTCCTCAAAGAGGATTTCGGCAGGGATCTCTCGATCAATGATGCGTTTGAAAATCGTCATTTCTGATTATCCAAGGACGCAAGGTCGACAGCGAACCCAACATCGGCAAAGGGAAGGTGATTTCTGCTGCCGACGTTAGCAAAAGCCCCGACAGAACTCAAACATTGGGCGACTCATGTCACTCGGATTAAAGGTATCAATTCACCGATTTTCACGGCCAAGTTCGTCACGATTTCCTCCGGCAGGCCACTGTGCAGCGTAACCCTCAGCCGAGATGTTCCTTTAGGGACAGTCGGAGGTCGGATCGCTCCCACTAGAAAACCGTTTTCCAGAAGTCGTTCGGCGACCTTCATGGCCGCCTGAGGTTCCTCCAGAACAATGGGGACGATTGGCCCAACTGAACCAGGGAAGGGGATGACGCCAGTGTTGGCAAGCTGACCTCGAAACAGTCGGCAGAGGTCGTGAAGTCGCTCACGTCGGGATGGCTCTGACTGGATAATCTCCAAGGACGCCGTCGCTGCTGCACAAAGCGATGGCGGTAGCGAAGTCGAATAAATCTGTGTTCGAGCCTTATTCCATAAGAAGTCAATCAAGGTCTGGCTGCCGGTCACGAAACCGCCGAGTGATCCGATGGACTTGCTCAACGTGCCGATGCGAACCCCGATCCGCTCTTCCATATTCTGAAGTTCGGCAACGCCACGACCTCGTACTCCAAAAACGCCGGTTCCGTGAGCCTCATCGAGGATCACGGTCGTATCATGCTTTTCCGCGATCTCGCACAGATCGGGAAGCGGTGCCAAGTCGCCGTCCATGCTGAAGACGCTGTCAGTGACCAGAAACTTGCGCCGAGCAGACTCGCGAGCAAGTGACAGCTGTAAACCCTGAAGTTCATCGTGCCGATAGACACGAAGACGTGCTCCCGAAAGTCGGCAACCGTCAACCAGACTGGCGTGGTTCCAGCGATCACAAAAAACTGCATCGCCGGTGCCTGCTAACGCAGCGACCGTTCCGACATTGGCCGCCATACCCGTTGGAAACAGGATTGCCGCTTCTGTCCCTTCGAACGCGGCTAATGCACGTTCAAGATTGACATGCAGATCAGTTCGGCCCGATACCAGCGGGCTGGCTTTTGCCCCAACGCCATGCGAGCGAAGTCCCTCCGCTGCCGCCGCGACAACTCGCGGATCGTTGGCAAGACCGAGGTAGTCATTGGACGCGAAGTCCCACGCTTCGCGTCCATCGACCGATACACGCCCCTCTCCAATTGGACGAACATTACGACAACGACGAAGCAACGCTTCCTCCGACAATTGTCGAAGTTCGTCATCAAGCCAGGAGAGGAGATTGGACATCGCAGGTTCTAATGCTCAGATCCTCCGTACACCTCATCCGCCCCTCCAGGAGCGAGATGCACGACTTTGTAACCTCCGGTTGCCTGGAAGTAGAGGATCAGCAGCAGGTAAAGTCCGGCCATTAAGAGCGGCACAAAAGAGGTCAAATAAAGTGCCCTGCGGCCACCGTACAGGACAGCATTGTCAACAAGACCTTTATCGTCTTTAGCTGACTTTTCCGCATCGGCCCACCAACCGACGAGCTTGTCCTCAGGCTTGCCCGCTTTGGTGAGAAGTTCGTTCGCGCGAGCGAGTTCCTTACCTTCGTCTTTTAACACCCCAACCTTTGAGCCGTCTAGACCGACAACCTTGAATCCCAGGAAGCTATTCTCGCCGGCAGCTTTGTATCGTTCATAGACCTCGGGTGAGGATTCTTTGAGTTTGTGCGAAGCGTTGAAATCTTGCTTGAAACCGATTCCGGGGCCACCCAATAGACCAGCCGAAAGCATTCCGATCCCACCCAAGGCTCCGATGGTAATCGCGCCCCCTTTGGGGAACCGTTCTGAAGCGACCGCAAGCATCGTCGGCCAGAGGAACGTCTTACCACACGCATAAACGGTCGCTGCAACGACGCAGAGCAAAACCGAATTCGCGATCCCCAGAAGCTGCAACCCGGCAAAACCCAAGAGACTGCTGACGAAAAGCAAACCGAGTGGCGAAATACGGTGAACAATGGGACCTGCGAAAAATCGCAACGCGAACATCAGACCCGACGTATAGACGAATAGCATCAAGCCTTTTTGTTTCGATTCCATAATCGAACCGGTGATCTCGGTGATCCAAAAGTCCGTTCCCAATTCGACATAACCCACTAACGCAAAAATTAACAGCAGCATGATCATGAGCGGGGCGAACAGTTGCACGATCATCGACCCGTAACTCACGCCCGACGCACTGGCTTCTGACTTCGGGAATCGCTGACAGGTATTTGCTGGTCTTGAAGAGCGTCGAGTTTGCCGGTCGGGGTGATCATCTGCTCGAACTCGAATTGGCTCCACTGCTGGAAAGACTCAACGACGATGAACTGGATCGATCCGTCCCATGGATGGACCCGAAGAGCGAGTCTGCAAAAGAAGCGCGACGCCGCGCGGGGGAACTTCTCGCAAAGATTCCGCCACTTGAACCGATCTTTAAAAGTGTTACTAAACGTCAGGAGCAATTCGAGCGAGAATTGTTTGCCTTGCGATTTTCGGTGGGATGGCTTGAAAAAAAGCTGTCTCATGATGAATGGGTCTGCCGAACCAAATGGTCGCCAACAGGTGATCACGAACTGCACGTCGTCTCACGTACGGATGACAGTGGCTCCCGGATGTGGATTCTGCTCGGGCGAATTCACGGCAAATCGATGACCATCGATTCCGAAGTGGCGAAGTCCGTCGGCGAGGGGGCCGTTGTGTTCGCGTCGGCAGCCTCCAACGAAACAAAAACGGCACAATCGCCTTAAAGTTCGCAAGGTACGGTGATGCATCTGGCTAACCTCGAACTACAACCGAGTACAATCACACTTAATCAGGCAACGCGTGATGGATGATACCGAAGATAAGACCGGCAATTACTACATTCGAATACGGGGGCGTGTTCTTGGTCCTTACAGTATCAAGCAATTGAAAACGCTTCGCGGACGAGGGCAGTTCGGCCGCGCGAATGAGGTTTCGCTGGATGGCACGACTTGGCATTCCGCCGCGACGATCGAGCATTTGTTGGACGGTGATGCCTCAAAAAAAGCACGCGCTGAAGCGGAAAAATCTAAGCAGGATGACAATCCCTCTACGCCCGGCCCTCCGAGTCGGAAGATGGAGCCGGTCTGGTATTATTCGGTCGGTGAAGAACAATGTGGACCAGTAACGCTGCTAGAACTGCGCGGCATGATCGCCGGGAATCAATTGATACTCGACGACCTGATCTGGAAAGCCGGCATGGCTGATTGGTCCCCGATTCGCGACGTGCCGGAAGTGAATGTCGTTGTCAAGCCAAATGCAGTGCAAGCTCCGCAGCCTGGGGCGAACACTTTCGTCGCACAACAGTTCTGCTATGCCTGCGGCTCACCAGTTGACTTGCGCGCGGAACTCTGTCCGAAATGTGGAGTTCGACAGCGACCTGTTGAATCGTCGGGATCACGCAAGAATCGTATGACCGCTGCAATCTTGGCACTGTTGCTTGGCGGTATCGGAATCCATCACTTTTATCTCGGAAACACTTTGCTGGGCGTAATTTATCTGTTGTTTTGTTGGACTTTCATTCCCGGAATCATTGCGTTGGTTGAAGGTATTTTTCTTCTCTGCATGTCTGATGCGTCGTTCGACAAGCGATATCCTAGCCATTGACGTGGATCGTTGAGCCATTCTCAGATCACGATTGAATTGCCTATTTGCTCTGTTGAAAAAAGAGATTTGTTATGCCCGATCGGAATCGGTCGACACGTTCAGAAGCCGAACCACTCTCATGGGCGCGGGATGACGTCGAACAACAGATGATGTTTCGCGGTGGTCGGTTCACGCGAGTCAACTCGTGGTGTTCATTCACTCTCGCGGTCGTGATGACCGGCGTGTTCTACGCGGTGCTGTTTCCATTCCACGGCAACTGGATTGCCGGCAGCTTCTTCTTCGACCGGAATCGCGAGACGCCGGCCTGCATCGTATTCCTCTCATGCTGGTCGATCGCCATTCTGGGGTTGAAATGGAGTAAGTTACGAATGCAGCGACGCTCGTTGAAATTTGGCATTGTTCCCGACGATCCGGAATTCGTACTAACCCCGCAAAATGTCGACGAAGTCTTCCAACGCATGCACGAACGCGTGGATGACACGCGGCATTTCGTCGTGTTTCATCGAATCACTTCAGCGCTTTCAAATTTGCGAAATCTTGGTCGGGTCACTGATGTCGGTGATATTTTGCGGGCGCAGGCAGAGACCGACGAATCGGCGATGGAGACCAGTTATTCACTACTACAAGGTTTCGTGTGGGCCATTCCCGTCCTGGGCTTTATTGGAACCGTTGAAGGCTTGTCAGTCGCGATCGGGGGCTTTGGCGGAGTACTCGCCTCGTCGAGTGACTTCGAACAGATCAAGATGGCGCTCCGCGGGGTGACTGGAGGACTGTCGACTGCTTTCGAAACCACGCTGCACGGATTGGTCGCCGCGCTGGCGATTCAATTAACTCAAACAGGTTTAAAGAAGAGTGAGGAAGAGTTTCTCGATGAATGTAGCGAGTATTGTTCGAAGCAGATCGTCAGCCGCCTTCGATTGATGCCGTTCGAATTGCGAGGTGATGAGTAATGTCGCGTCGCGGTCGGTCGGGGCCGACGATCTCGCTATTCTCGTTTCAGGATATCATCACGTCGGTGACGGCGATCGTGACGGTGATCACTC
>JBAXBD010000189.1:0-9476 GCA_037142165.1 Schlesneria sp.
GATTCGGACTTTTCGGAGAAGTCGAGTGAATTCCTCGGAGGCAATCGCAACATTACTGTCGCTGCCGGTGTCGATGAGAAAGCTTTGGTAGCCATCCTTGGAAATGCGAGCTAATACATAAGGAACTCCACGCTTGTAATGAAGTTTTTCACCATCGTCACGATCGAAAGATGCTGAACTCAAGAACTCGGCGTACGAATCGTCAAAGTGAATTCGGAGCACTCTGGATTTGAGAAATTGCATTCCCAAAACACCGTGCCAGGAGTCCGAATCGTCGTCTGACAGCGAAATCGGATCACAAGCAACAACACCGTCGAGACGGACGAGCACACGTTTTCTTTCGCCAACGAGCATCTCGGGCGATGAAAACATTTCAAGGTTTTTCAATCCCAAAGGGGTCCCAGCAACTTCTACTTTGACAACGTCTCCGAGGCAATCGCGAAACTGAGTATCAAGCACACACCCCGTGCATCCTGTATCCAGCATCAATCGGTACTTGTCACCAAAAATTGTGAGAGGTAGTGGAATTTTCTCGCCATTTCGGAAGTGGAATCGTTCGTTTGCAATTGGCCGAGCGCTTGATTCTTCCGAGATCGCGTCGCGGCTGAGAACGACAAACACAATGCTCGAGAAGATCGCGACAAAACATAATGACGCTCTCTGCATGTCGAACCTTTCGCGCCTGACTTCAAGCGACTACCCAAGCCAGATCGTATGGACGAAGACGATACCTTTCAGTCGTCTTCGGTTTACTGAAAGCACGATTTTTCGCCAAGATCATTTTGCAGCACGTTTCCACGACTTCGAAATTGCAAAGTCGAATTCAACGGCTTTCGCTTTGTCGAATCCAGCCACCACCCAGAACCCGATCCCCTTCGTAGAGAACTAATGCCTGACCGGGCGCAACGCCGAATTGTGCTTCCGTGAAATTCACTCGCACATGATCCGGTGCCGTTCGTACGACGCGCGCAATCGCGGCCGTGTGCTGATAACGGATCTGGGCCAGACAATCGAATTCATCAGGAAGCCCATCGGCCAGCCAGCTCATTCCGTCTGCTTCCAGTTCGCGACACGCCAGATCCTGATGAGTCCCCAGGACAACCCGGCGTGTTTCCGGCTCGATCCGAATGACGAAACGAGGTTCACCAAACGTGATGCCCAGTCCGCGCCGTTGTCCGATCGTGAATTGATCGAATCCGGAATGCTTTCCAAGAACTTTACCTGCGGGATCAACAAATTCACCCGACATGTCGGGACGACCCCGGTAACGCTCCAGAAATCCGACATAGTCGTTATCAGGAATGAAACAGATTTCCTGGCTGTCGGGCTTGGTCGCCACTCGAAGGCCCGCCTGTGCCGCCAGTTCGCGAATCTCGGGCTTATTGAAATCACCGACCGGAAACAGAATCCGATCAAGGATCTCGCGATTGATACCGGCCAGAACATACGACTGATCTTTTGTCAGATCACGTCCTCGTAACAGTGCGGGCTTGCCGTCGATTGTCTGAATTCTGGCGTAATGTCCTGTCGCGATCAGGTCGGCTCCGACACTGACGGCAAAATCCCAAAGCTTGCCGAACTTCAGCCAGTTGTTACACATCACGCAGGGATTGGGGGTACGTCCCGCGAGATATTCATCGACGAAATAATCCTTAATCCGCCCAAATGCATCCGCGAAGTTCAGTGCGTGAAACGGGATATCAAGCACATCCGCCACGCGACGGGCATCGGCAGCATCCGATGCGCTGCAGCACCCTTGTTTGTTGGCTTTGGTTCCGAGGATGGGGAGCGTCGGAAGTATTGCTGAAGCCACCTGTGGCGAGTCCGCTCCGGACATCGCACCTGATGCCACCAGGTTTGCCTTGGGTTCGACGCGACAGGCTGTTTCTTCGACAGCTCCTGAGCGCATGAAAAGCCCAATGACCTCGTACCCTTGCTCTTTCAACAGCACGGCCGAGGCAGAGCTATCGACTCCACCACTCATCGCCAGGACAACTCGCTTCGACATTTCATCTTTCATTGGCAAAGCGAACAATGTCCGCGGATCAGAATCTCGGTCACATTACCGACTTCCGTTACGGAGGTGAGCGCCGATTTCGGGAAATCGAATTTATGAAGACAGGTAACACGACCACAATCAACACAGATAAAATGTGCGTGCTGGCAACCGTCGGGGTGTGATGCGTCGCGAAGCTCAAATCGCCAGACGTGATCACCCAGTTCTTTTCGTGTGACCAGTCCCGCCTCAACCAGGTCGGTCAGATTGCGCAGAACTGTCGCCTTGTCGATACCCTGCGGAACCAGGTCGGCAGAAATCTCGGCGTGGGTTGCGGGTGAGTTCGCTCGTTGCAGCCAATGCATCACGGCCAAACGAGCCGCTGTCGTTCGCAAACCGCAATCCGACAGCAGCTTCCGAGTTCTGGCAACAGTACCCGCCTCTGTGTTCAATGACATCTTCAACCGTTCATGCAACTCACAATTCGTCTCTTCCAGCAAAACAGAGAATACCTTCAATAATCCCCTGACGCCAATTCCAAGGCAAAATGGTCGAACAAGACAATCCGGTCCCGTCGCATTACTCTGTTCTCGAAACCGTGTATTGCGAATTTTCGAATTTGAAAAAAGTCGGGTCGCGAAGGCAAATTCCCTCCGTGAACCCATATTGACTCGGGAGAAAATGGATGGATCTTCATTTAAAGGGCAAAGTCGCCGTCGTCACGGGGGGGGCGAGTGGAATCGGTTTTGCCTGTGCCACGGAGCTGGCTCGAGAAGGGTGCCGTGTTGCGATCTGGGATAGGCGTTATATGGCTCCTGAGACTGCATCGAAGTTAATCGCCGATTCAGGCGTTGCTTCATTATGGTTGACAGTCGATGTCAGCCGGTTGGAGGATGTCGAAGAGGCTGCGGATGAGATGGAAAAAGAACATGGGCCAATCGATCTGGTCGTCCATGCGGCAGCCGTTTCTTCTGGAAAATTTGGATTTCCATTTACGAATGTCGATCCCGCTGATTGGAATCATGTCCTCAACGTCAACGTTTTAGGGATGGTGAACGTCGCGCACGCAATTGCACCTCGAATGATTCGTCGTCGCAGTGGTTCGATGATTTTCATCGCGTCGGTCGCTGGTCAGATTGGATCTCAGACCGATCCTCCCTACAGCGCAACCAAAGCGGCGAACATCAACTTTGCCCAGTGCATGGCAAAAGACCTGGCCCGGCATGGGATACGCGTGAATACGGTCTGCCCCGGTATGGTTCAAACGCCACTGAATCGGTCTGTCTGGCAAGCCTGGAATGACCAGCAACCGCCGGAGCTTCAACGCAGCTATGAGGACTGGGCGGACGAGAAAGTCCGAAATGTGATTCCTCTGGGACGCTGGCAGCGGCCCGAAGATGTCGCCAACCTGGTGACGTTTCTTTCTTCTGACCGGGCTTCTGAAATGACTGGCCAGACAATCAACATCGACGGCGGATTTGTCATGCACTGGTAACGACGATTTTCGCGATAAAGCATCCCTTGGGTTCAGTATAACAGCACGAGACTCGTGGTTATGATGGCACCGCTGTCGTTTCCCCATGACCGAAAGGATTATGAATGAGTGCCGAAGCCCGCGTCGCCGAATTGCAACTCGAACTTCCTCCAGCCCCGAAACCAGGCGGGATTTATCATCCGGTCTTGATCGTGGGGAAGCTGGCTTATGTCTCGGGGCACGGTCCGTTACGATCCGATGGTTCGATGATCACGGGAAAAGTTGGCGACACGATGACCGAAGCCGAGGCTTATCAGGCGGCGCGTCAGGTGGGACTGACGATGCTGTCGACACTTCGTCGCGAACTTGGTTCACTCGACCGAATCGACCGGCTGGTAAAAACGCTCGGCATGGTGAATTCCACTCCGGATTTCGGGAGCCACCCGCAGGTCATCAACGGCTTCAGCAATCTGATGGTTGAAATCTGGGGCGAGGTCAAAGGCCGTGGGGCACGCAGCGCGGTCGGCATGGGATCGCTTCCTGCAAACATCGCTGTCGAAGTCGAAACGATCTTTGAACTGGTTGATTGATGGCTTCGGACTACAAGATTGACTCTATTTTACAATCATTGATTCTCTAAAATAAATATCAAGAAAGTTCGGACATGGCAGAACAAGTGTATCTGGCGATCGATTTGGGTGCGGAAAGTGGCCGCGTCATGGCGGGAATGTTCGATGGTCAGCACATTCGCCTGGAAGAACTGCATCGATTTTCAAACGGACCCGTCAACGTGGCTGACACGATGCGCTGGGACCTGCTCAGGCTGTGGTCGCAAATTCAGGTTGGTCTTCAAAAGGCGGCTGCCCGGTTCGGACAGAACATCGTTTCTGTCGGGGTCGACACCTGGGGCGTCGACTTTGTGCTGCTCTCGAAGACCGGCGAAATGCTGGGACAACCCTACCACTATCGCGACGCGAGAACTCGCGGTGTCATGGAACACACATTCCAACGTGTTCCACGAGCCGAAGTATTCGCCAATACCGGTCTGCAGTTCATGGAGATCAACTCGCTGTACCAGTTGCTGGCAATGAATCAGACGAACCCGGCTCTGGTCGAAATGGCCGACAAGTTCCTGATGATTCCTGACTTCTTTCATTGGCTGCTGTCGGGAAGTCGCGTCGTTGAATTCACGAATGCGACGACATCGCAAATGTATCATCCGACAAATCGAAACTGGTCGATCGACATGCTGCGAAAGCTCGGCCTTCCGACGCAGATGTTCCCCGAAGTCGTCGCCCCTGGAACGAAGCTCGGGCGATTGCGAGAAGATGTCGCCAGACGAGCCGGCCTGCCTCGTCTGGAAGTCGTCGCCCCTGCCACTCATGACACTGGTGCCGCTATCGCAGCCGTACCCACAGAACGAACGGGGTCAGCGAACTGGGCTTATATCAGTTCCGGAACTTGGTCGCTGATGGGTCTCGAATTGCCCCACGCCGTACTGACTCAACGGGCGCTGGAACTGAACGTCACGAATGAAGGTGGCATCGACGGCACGTACCGACTGCTCAAGAACATCATGGGTTTGTGGCTGGTACAGGAATGTCGCAAGTCGTTTGAACGAAGCGGTTCGGCCTATGATTATGGGTTGCTGGCCCAGGTCGCTCGCGACGCCAGGCCGTTCCGAGCGTTCGTCGATCCCGATTCCCCTGCGTTTCTGGCCCCTCACGATATGCCCGAAGCTATTCGGGACTGGTGCCGTGCGACGAATCAGGAAATTCCCGATACGGACGGAGGCTTGATCCGCTGTGCTCTGGAAAGTCTTGCGCTCAAGTATCGAATGGTCCTCGGCTGGCTCGAAGAATTGTCGGGCGAGAAGACCGAAGTGATCCACATCGTGGGTGGTGGAACTCAGAACGAACTGCTCAATCAATTCACCGCCAACGCAACAGGCCGACCTGTGATTACTGGACCGGTTGAAGCCACGGCACTCGGAAACGTTCTGGTTCAGGCACGAACCAGCGGTTCGGTCGGTTCACTGGGCCAGATCCGTGATATCGTTCGCGCCTCGTCGACGATGCAGCGGTACGAACCGCAGAACACGGCGCAGTGGAACGACGCCTACGGACGATTCCTCGATCTGTTGAAACGGGCAAAATAGAAAAAATACGTCGTAGCAGCGGCTTCCAGCCGCTGATGAAAGGAATGCGTGGAGGCTGGAAGCCTCTACTATGGCGCGTTTTTAATACCCAAAGAAGGCGAGAGGCCGGTACGCTGCGGGCAACGTACCGGCCTGTGTAGGCGGAAAGTCGAGGTGTGCTGTAGGCGGGTGCTTGGCCTGTCTCCCTCAGGCCGGCAGGATGTATGAATCTCGAACTACCGAAGGGTAGTTGCGTGAATCACTTGGGTGATTGTTCACTCCGATGCTGAGTAAAGCAGTCGGCGTGCCAAAAGGGTATTTCTTGAAAGAATTTTTCGCCGAATCGCAAATACCCCTGAAAAACAGCCTGTTTTCAAAGGGGGACGGCTGGGAAATTCTGTGCCCGTTGTTTTGGACGCTTCCGAATTGTAACGCTTACAAGCATTCTCGATTGAAAAAGTTGCAAAAGGTGAGTGCAGAGCCGCTTTTGAATTGCGACGCATCAACTGTTTGGAATGTGAAACCGCGTGGCGACCGGCTAAAGTCTTCGCAGCGACTCAGATTACAAAACGAAAAAATTCGAGAACTCGTTTTCAGGATACGCTCCTTTGTCAGTCCCCCTCAAGTTACTCAAAGACCTGATCGCGATCCCGAGTGTGAACCCGATGGGACGAGACGTCTCGGGCCCTGAATACTTCGAAACGCGCGTCACTGAATACCTTGTCCAATATCTGACAGATCTTGGCGTTCCGTTTCAACAAGTTGATATCTTTCCGGGCCGTTCGAATGTGCTGGCTCGTCTCGACTCGCCAGGTGCCACCAGGACAGTGCTGCTGGATGCTCATCAAGACACTGTTCCCGTCGATGGCATGACGATCGCTCCTTTCGATCCGATCGAGCAATCGGGTCGCCTGTACGGTCGCGGGTCGTGTGATGTCAAAGGTGGCCTCGCGTCGATGCTGGCGGCGTTCACTCGCCTGGCCCACGAACGGCCTGTCGGCATCCCGAATGTCGTGTTATCGATGACGTGCGACGAAGAATCGACAAGTCTCGGCATCAATCATCTGACGGACAGTTGGTCGGGAAAGTCTGCGTCCTATCGTCTGTGCCCCGAGCGGCCTGATGTAGCGATCGTGGCCGAACCGACCGAGCTTGATATCGTCGTCGCTCATCGCGGGGCCACTCGCTGGAAGATGCGAACGACGGGTCGAGCCTGTCATAGTTCACGTCCCAACGAAGGGATCAACGCAATCTACCGAATGGCAAAGGTCGTGGCGTGCCTGGAAGAGTACGCAGCCTGGTTACCTGGTTCGAGGCCCGCTCATCCACTCTGCGGTCCGGCAACGCTGAGTGTCGGTCGAATCGACGGTGGCAGCAGCGTCAACATCGTTCCGGATGCGTGCGCGATTGAAATCGATCGTCGAGTCATTCCCGGTGAAGACCGTTTGGGAGTTATCGACGAGATTGCTGAATACCTTCGATCCCGACTCGATTTTGAAGTGCTCCATGAAGCACCCTATTGTGCCAGCGCGGCTCTCGGTGACGACAACAACAGAGCGTTGTCACACGAATTAATGCAGGTCATTGAGGCGGTCGTCGGCCCACGTAAAACGGTCGGCGTGCCGTACGGCACTCACGCCTCCCGCTTTGCCAGAGCAGGGGTCCCATCCGTTGTCTTCGGTCCCGGTAACATCGCTCAAGCCCACACCAAAGACGAATGGATTGAGATATCGCAACTCGATCACGCGACTGAGATTTACTACCAGTTCTGCATTCGTGCAGCGTCGCACGCTTCGTAATCAACGCGGTGACGACTTTTTCGCGGTGAAATACCAGCGACGCAGCGGACGGGAGTGCGAATCTTCGTTGCGAATTGACCATCTTTCTGCCCCAATGGACCGAAATACGAAAATGTTGAATCGATTCAAACGAATCGCTCAGACGATATTCATTGCCCCACAACGGCATTCGGTTTCGAAGTACGCGGCTTGCTGAGCAGCAGATGCGCTGAGAGAAGTGAACCAAGCAAGTCAAACGACCAATACGGAACCCCGCAGCTATAGGCGTAACAATCGTCAAACCTGGTGGAAGAGATTCCAAACAACCCAAATTGATACTGCCAGTAGACGTGGGTGAGAGGCGTCATCCCGGTCCCATCATAAACGGGTCCTTTTCCGCGATTGATCGGGAATGAGTTGTAATACACCGAGGCCGCAATCTGAGTGGACGTCTCGCCCTGCGGATAGGAGTAAGAAGCAGTTAAAGTACCTCCCTGAGAGGTCAAGTCAACCGATCTGTTGCCGAATGGGATTTCAAGCGTATGCAGATAAAACCTGCTCCAAAACCCGCCCGCCATAAACCCCAACGCGACCAGCAGCGTCAAAATGCCAATCTTTGTTCGCCACGGTTTGAAGAAGTCGCCGATGATGATTCCTCCCGTTCACCGATTAAAAAAGTCAACGGATTGTATTCTGTGAATTTCCCGCAAAGCGATAGACAGAATGTCATGATTCATCTGGTCGACGTGATTTCTGAATACAAAAAATGGCACCTCGATTTTTATCGTTTCATTTGTCGAGTTGCTTGAATAATTGCCACATGGCATTGTAGTGGGGATCAGTTGAACATAAAAAACATCGTGTGATCACGAAACGACCTACGGAAGAACGATGTCGAATTCAGAACCTGCCAGTCAGATTGCTCATAAGTCGCTGCCTCGGGTTCTAGGTCTGTTCGATGCCACGGCACTGGTCGTCGGATCAATCATCGGGTCGGGGATTTTTTTGAAGGTTGGTAAGGTCGATCAGGCTCTCATGGCCTGGGGATTTCTGCCGATCATCGGTGTCTGGATCTTTGTCGGACTTGTCACACTCTGCGGCTCGCTGGCTCTGGCCGAACTGGCTGCCATGTATCCTCATGCTGGCGGACCGTACCTATACCTGCGGGAAGCTTATGGACGACTTCCCGCTTTCCTTTGGGGCTGGACCGAATTCTGGGTCGTTCGAACCGGTTCGCTGGGTGCCCTCGCCTGCGCGAGTGTGATCTATCTCGATGAGTTCCTTCGCCCACCGCATGCGGCCGAGCCGCCACTGGGTCACTTGGGGCAATTCGTGATGGCCCTGTCGATCGTGATCGGCCTGACGGCGATCAACATTATCAGCACTCGGTGGGGAGCGGCTGTTCAAAACGTCGCGACGGTCGTCAAAGTGGGCTTCCTCGCGTTATTGATCGTCCTGCCTCTGTTGATGGGAAAGATGAATACCGATCATCTTTCACCATTGTGGGTCGCCTCGCCCGAACCGACAGTTGCTGCTGTTGATACAGCTTCTGCTGCTGATGTTGTGCCGAATTCCAGCAAGTCACATCCGCAACGATCTCTTCTTGCCGCGTTGGGACTGGCATTAATTGCAGTCTTCTGGCCTTACGACGGCTGGATCAATATCGCTCCGGTCGCTGAGGAGATTCATGAACCGCAGCATAACGTCCCCAAAGCGCTGGCGATTGGGATCGCCGTCGTGGTTCTGGTCTATGTCGGTGCCAACATGAGTTATCACCTGGTCCTCTCAATGCCCGAGGTCGCAAAAAGTTCGACATTAGCCTCAGATGTCTTCCGAGTCCTATTCGGAGAATGGGGAAGCAAATTCGCCGCGCTCGGAGTGTGCTGCTCAACGTTCGGAGCGGCCAATTCCAACCTGATTGCCGGACCAAGAATCTATTTCGCCGCATCGCGTGACGGACTTGTTCCACACTTCATCCAGCAGGTTCATCCACGTTTTCACACGCCCGCGAATTCGATCCTGATTCAGGGAATCTGGACATCAATTCTGATCATTGCGTTCTATTCCTTCAGTCCGACTCCGAAAGACGTC
>JBAXBD010000190.1:0-9474 GCA_037142165.1 Schlesneria sp.
GAGAAAGAGCGTCAGAATATTCGTGGTTGAGAAGTTGTATTTCGCTTGATCGCAGCAAGGCCGTTGCATCGTCTGGATCGGCAGTCAGTCGTTGTTGAATTTCGGTGAGCAATGCATCGCGTTGCCTGTAGACCGTCAATCCTGCTGGACTGAGTGAAACCAGCTTTCCGTGATGCATGGCCAGATTACCAAGCGATGGCTGCTGGGGGGCGACAAATGTTTGCGATAACCGCTTTCCAGTCGCCAATTCAATGGACCGCAATTCACCGTTACTTAACGGCAGATAGAAACGATCGTCAACGACGACCCCTCGACCGGACGGTCGAATTCCTTCGTCGTAGGGTGCCGACCAGACTGTTACACCATCGGAAAGGTTGAACGCTGTGACACCCGTCTCGCCGACGATCAGCACTTTCTGGTCAAATACCCCGGCCAGGTAAAGTCCCTGATCTTTCGGATGTTCCCAGATACGACGTCCGTCAACTGCGCTCAGGCAGACAAGAGTGGGGTGTTCCTGCGGCGTGTAAACGACGTAATTTCCGACAATGACCGGTGCCGAAGGAGACCATAGCTCGTTCAAGTCGCGTTGTTTAAGAAGCTGCGAACCATTTTCCTGTTCGTTGTGATCGCCACCTGTATTCGGTGCGTATCGATGAGCCCATAGGACAGACTGCCGCATGCGGTCAATCGCGACAAGCCAGCCTACGGTTGTCGGACAGATGATGACTCCGTCGCCCACCGCGACTTGTGATGTAATCCATCGTCGGGCGATATCAAGATCGATCTTGGTATCAGCGTACGCAATCAATTGCGACCATTTTGGAGCACCGGATTGTCGGTCGAGTGACCAAAGCTTGATATCGTCACCCTTACCAGCGACGACAAACAATTCGTCACCATCAACCGCAGGCGTTCCATAAAAATATGATCCGGAAAGTGGCGGATCAAACGATTCGCGGGATTCATTTCCCCCTACGCTCCACAACGTTCGTCCTGTTTGCAGGTCATACGAAACAAGGCGGTTCGTTTTCCAGGGGAGTCCAAACGGATCGTGTGTTTCGTTATTGCCATCCCAACCCCAATGTTGACCAGGCTGATTGCGCGAGAGAATTCCGTGATCTTCGATGACGAACAGTTGTTTTGCATCGCTGCTGATCAGTCCGAAAACTCCGTCACGGAACAATAGACTTGTCAGCGGACTGAATTCCGCCGCCGAACCCTGATATTCACCCACATGCTGGAATGGATTCTGACGAAACCGCCAGGCATCTTGAGGGTCAATCTGTTGAGGGGGAAGTCCGCCAAGAATCCGTTCTGCCGATACCCCTTCCACACTTTCCCAAATCGGGCGACCTCGTTCGATGTCGACACTGCGTATCCCGCGCAGGTCGCGGTAAATCACCTTGCCATCCACGACCAGGGGTATCGAGGTCAGAATCATTGAACGCTGTTGATCCTGCAAGTCATGAACGAGCCATTTCAGCGAGTCTCGAACCAGGCGGCTTGAGGTGAGTGGCAAGAACCAGTCAGGAGAAAGTAGCGGATCACCTCCGATTGCGGTTCCGACACGAGCTGCTGTTCCATAAAGCTGGGTCCAATCTGCCAAAGCGACAGCGTGCGACGCCGTATCAACCTGTATCTGGCTGAGCCATTCCGAGGCTTTCACAGACCCGGCTCCGACACGTACAAGTGTATCCGGACCTTTGGAAAGTCGACTAAGGATCGCGGTGGCTGCTGCGGGATCTCCTGATCGAGTAAACGAGAGTGCGGCTTGTAGTCGCCAGGAATCATTTTTTGCAATCGGAGCAGGAGACGCGGCCAGTTCTTCAAACCACCTCGCTGCCAAGCCAAATTCCGAGCGGTCAAAATGCAGCATGGCAAGATAGTTGGCCGCCTCGTATCCGGCAGTCGTGTGGAAAAATCGGGTCGCCACGTTAACGAACTCGGATGTTTGACCGCTTCGACGAGCAGCAGCCAGTTGATGTTGAGCCAATCCGCCATACTGCGACCGATACTCAACCAGTGTGGCCTCAGGAAGTTGACCGAGCATCTGATTTGTGGTTCGCCGGACCGATTGCCACGGTCCATTCGCCGATCGATGCAGCGAGTCTTCAGGTTGATCGAGCAACCGTTGGAACAGCTCGATCGCCAATTTCCAATTTTTTTGTTTCACGGACAGTTCTGCTGCCTGCAGCAGTTGTTCAATCTTTGCATCATGGGGTGCTCGACTGTCGATCGCATCGTGTCCGGTGCCTGTGCTTTCTTTGTCGGGCTGACGATCAGGAAAAAGTCGCTTCTTCTGCGGGACACGACCGGGGTTCCCCTTAGGAACAAACAGATCGCGAAAAAAATCCTGCAGTATTCGAACCTGCGCCTCGGTAGGTGCCGGGGGGGCGTTGTTATCATCCGCAATCGAAGACGGCCCGTTCCACAGGATGAGCGCGAGAAATATTGACAGTCCACATCCCGAAATTGTCAGGCATTTTGAACGGTGAGATTGCTGACGAATCATTCTCGAATCCCTCGTTAAACCGAGCAGGACCGAATCAAAGCGAATACCAAAATTAAGCCGTGATTCGCTTGGCTTGATGCCACGGTAAGTATATCCACCAGCCTACCCTGCAGGTAGGTATTGTTTCCGGAGATCCCCCGTAATTTCGGGTTTCATAGGGCGGTCGAGTCTTCGAAGCGCGCCAGCGTATTTTCAAAACAGAGTGCGATTTTCTTTAACGGGATGAATGCACTCCACTGAATCATGGTTCACGCTGTTCACCAGCGAACTGACAGGATTCCCCCGCAGCCATTCATTCGGGCAAGGGACAAGCAGGTTTGTTAGCGAGCCCGGGTCGGTCACATCGGGATTCAACCAATGATCCCAATCAGATTTCGCAAGAATCACGGGCATACGGTCATGAATGTTTGCCATAAACTCGTTGGCCTCGGTTGTGATCACTGCACAGGATTCTAGTGTATCACCATCGGGTGCCTGCCAGTGGTCCCAAACCCCCGCCATCGCCAACGGTTGACCATCTTCGCGAAAAATATTCCAGGGTTGCTTGGATTTGTGATCTAACCGCTTCCATTCATAAAACCCGTTGGCAGGAATCAGGCATCGGCGTTTGCGAAAGGAATCGCTGAATGACGGTTTTGATGTAATTGTTTCACACCGAGCGTTATTCAGGGGTGGTCCGGTGACAGGACTTTTTGTCCAGCTTGGGACCAGGCCCCATTGCACCGGTTCCGCGAGACGCACCCCTTTGGGGTGCATCCGGACGGTCAGGATCTGCTGCATCGGACAAAGGTTGTACCGCGGCAGCCATTCCGGTTCCCGAAACAAATCAAACACTTCGGCCAACTCGACCGATGACATCCACAGGTTAATTCGTCCACACACGATTTTCTTGCTCGCGGCGAAGATTAAAGGAGTTAACACACTCCGTTACGGTGGTGTCCCGGATTCTATGCGCCGTTCGCTTATCCGAGTTTGACGTCGAGTGGCGGAGCACCCATGACATGATATCCACTGTCACAATGATGCGTTTCGCCAGTCACACCACTGGAAAGATCACTGAGCAGATACAGGCCTGACTTACCGACTTCTTCGACATCGACATTCCGGCGAAGCGGTGACATCGAACCGTACAAGTTTAACATGAGATCGATGCCGCTGACGGCGGATGAACTGAGGGTCCTGATCGGACCAGCGCTGAGTGCATTCACCCGAATTTTCTTTTGACCCAACTCGGCAGCCAGATATTCAACGGATGATTCGAGAGCCGCTTTGCAAAGTCCCATCACGTTGTAACCGGGGATCACTTTTTCACCCCCAAGGTACGACAGCGTAATGATACTGCCCCCGTTTGGCATCAAGTCTTGAGCCCGCTTACAGATTGCCATCAAACTGAAGACACTGATATCCATTGATGTCTTGAAACCTTCGCGACTGACCGCGTAGACGGGACCTTTCAAGTCTTCCATCGGGGCATAGGCAATCGAGTGAACGATAAAGTCGATCGTTCCAAACGTTTCTTTCGCGAGGGCAAAGGTCTTATCCAGATCGTCATCTTTCTGAACATCGCACGAGACCAGCATTTTGGCCCCGATCGGGTCGACCAGTTTACGGACGCGACGTTCCATTTTCGGGCTGGCAGGGTCTCGGTCAGGCAGATGCGTGAAACCCAGTTCCGCACCTTCCTTATGCAACTGCTCGGTAATCGCCCATGCGATCGAGTAATCGTTGGCGATCCCAAACACCAGACCTTTTTTTCCTGCCATCAAGCTCATCGTCGTTTCCTTCTGTAATCAGCGTGAACTCCGTTCCCGCATTTCGAAATATCCACCATTCTGTCGTCACACGATAACAGAGCCGGAAAAACCCGCAACCGTCAGTCCCGAATGCTGTCACAAGGAGTGTCACTTCAAAATGAGGACTTGTGCCCACTGCTAACGAGTCGTCGGAGAAGCAGTGGCTTCGCGTTACCAGCTTCTGAAGCCAGAAGAGCACTGCTTGACCCAGGGCGGTCAAGCAGTGGCACAGGTTGAATTCAAATACGATCACTACTTTCTGACCTTCAGATCTCGTTCGATCGCTTCAAATTGAGCTTTGAGTGGTTCGCTACCAAGGTCGGGGTACAGGACTTTGGTCACCTGAATTAACTTGCGAGCTTCGTCCAACTGGTCAAGCCGAACGCAGGCTCGAAGGACTTCTTTTCTGGCAGTCAGCCAGTCCAGCGAGCCGGGTTTCGTAAGCGACTCCACTCGACGCCAGCATTGTTTCGTCAGAGATACCGCTTCTGGTTTTGGAATCTCGGAAAGGAGTTCGGCTAGCTCGCGCTGTTTATCGGCGTCTTTGGCAAACTGTACTGATAATTGTTTCGCCAGCTCGACTGTTTTTCCGATTTCGCCTGTCGCAGCGTAAGTGTTGATCAGACTTTGGTCCAGCAACTGGCTCTGTTCCGTGGATAACCCGTCACGACGACGATCGAGTTGTTGAATAACAAGTCGCTGAACCGAAGCGATTCGCTGTCGTTCTTCGCCGGCAGTCGCCGCGAGGAACCATGTTAACTTTTCCACGATGTCGAGCATTTGAGCGGGAGAGACCGACTTTTGATTCAAAAGTTGCTCAGCGTCAGTGGTGTTACCCATGCCGGTCAAAGCAACGATACGAAGTGGGATTATCCTCTTTCGAAATGCTTCCGTTGTGGTTGTATTTGACGTATCGGAAGAATGTTGACTGATATAAGCATTGACGCGTGTCAGCCAATTTTCGGCTTGGCGGGATCGCAATGAGACAACAATCTGAGGTCGCGTCGTAACGCGAGGAGTGACGGCATCTGCTTCGGGAGAAGCTTCTGACGATCCCATCAGCAATATTGCTGCGAGCCTGATCGCAACCTCCGCCGTGGAAACGGTCCATGACTCCGTTGAATCGCCACGAGTTAAGAGAAATTGTGATAATCGTTCGATCGCTTCTCGCTGGAAATCTGCTGACGGGAGATGCCGTTCGTTCAATCGTCGCAAAATCGTTTCGTAGCATCGCGCGGCTCCGTACATCGCATCATCTGCTCGAACATGGCCCGCCTCAACCTCCAAATAAAGCGGCAGCGCTTGAGTCGACTGCAGTCTTTGCTCTTGCAGTTGCGCCTTGAGAAATCGGGCTTCATTCAGTGTTGCATCACCCGAGTAGTCCTTTAAATGACGATCAATCGCGTCGGTGTAAGCTTGGCGGCGCTGTTCAGACTTTTTCTCATCGAACAGTCGGCCAAGTGAATAAATGCCGAGAAGATGTGCCTTAGCCGCGCGTTGATTGTTGGAATATTCCGAGGCTAATCGAAAGAATTCTGACGCAGCGGTTTCGAACTGCTTTTGATCGAGCAGGATGGAGGCTCGGGTCAACCCGAGTTCCATTGCAAGTTCCGTTTGACCTTCCTTTCTGGCGGTCGTTTCCGACAAGGCGTACTTTGAAAGAGCCGACTCGATTCGTCCTGCGGTAAAATCCATCCTTGCCTGTTGCATCGATGAATCAAGTTCAGGGCCATATTTTTTCGTTGTTTGAACATTATCCCAAAGCTGTCGACACCGGCGACTCCAGAAGCCGCCCACTTGTTCTTCGCATCGCTCGATCGCCGTGTTGATTTGTTCGGTCAAACTTTCTGTTAATGTTTCCTGTTGTTTTTCCAGTGTGATCTCGCGTAAGGCGATTAACGCGCGCGTTTGCAATAACCACATTTCGCCCGTCAATCTTTGGCGCCTGTTGCGCGTCTTTAGAAGTAATTGGACCGCCTCAGTCGGGCGTTGAAGTTCCATGAAAACGCGTACTCTTTCGGCAACCATCTCGTCGAGAACTGCTTCGCCCGGATTCGGATCGCTTTTTTCCAGGGCAGTAAGCATGTCCGAAGCACGCTGGACATCACCTTTCAGTCGTGAACAAGTCACCAGCAAAACTTTGGCCAGCGATTGAACCGGTTCGTCGGCGACTCCGATCAGACGCCGAAGTGACTGTTCAGCGTTGCTTGCACGTGTCGATCGTTCGACGGAACCCGTTGGTGCCAGTTCTGCGAGATTTCGTAATGTTTGAGCCAACTGCCACCGAACTTGATGCAACAGAGCACGCAATTCGTAACCTGACGGTGTCCCGGGCCCTCCCTTTTTCACATCACGCGGCGGCTCAGTGAGGTTCTTCTCGATGACCTGCAATTGCTCAGTCGCCTTCGTTGAAACCGTTTTCGCCTGATTCAGCATTGATTCGTCAAAGGGTCGAAGTTCTCGTTCGGCACGTAACCAGTCTCCCTGGGAAACCAGAACTGAAGCCAGTTGACCGTTCAATAAGATCGCTTTGGGATTCTGGCGTTCTTGATCGAGCAGATCCTGAATCACACTTTGAGCTCGTTGCCAAAGTTCGTCGCGTTGTTCGTCGGAAACAAACCCGGCATGTTCGGTCAACGTGCGCGAGAGTTCGATGGCGAAAAGGGTTTTATCTGCAATTGAAAGCTTCGCATTTGACAGTCGAGAAATCGCCTCAGCCTCAGCAAGCGAAAACAGACCACGTTGACGCAATTGTTCCAGGTACCGCGTGTGCGTTTCATCCGCCCAGCCGGTCGATATCGCCAGGCAAATCAATGAGAGAAGAATGAAGCTTTGGCGCATGATTCTTAAGCCCCGGACGCCAGCGGCGCGACGACTCGGTTCTAGCGGGAATCGATCGCAGGTGCCACTGCACCAAATTGTTCGCCGACGGTGTGTTTTCACGTTGTCAGCGAAAAATCACTGCGGCAGTTTTGGCCAGGGATTACTGAAAAGCAGAAATGCGGTGAGCATGAACGGTAAAAGTGAGAACCATCCGTAATACGCCAGCATATCCGGCGCGTTGGCGGAAAGTAAAAATAGCAAATACAGCCCGGCCTTTTTTCGAAGATCGAGTCTCCAAATAAAGCTGACCACGAATTTCGAGAACTCGAGCACGGTATAAGACCCGGCAGTCAAACCCGTTACTTCAATGCATCTTGAACGATTTGAATGGTTTCGTCGCGTCGATGTGGTTTGGTCAGGTGTTCGGCGGAAATCTCGAGCTGGATCCGGGCATCCGCTTCTGAAGTCGGTTCCAGAATCAATTCGAAGGAGACGTTCGTTCGTGGAGCAAGTTCATCGATCGAATCGAAGATGACCTTGTCACCCTTTTGATGAAATTTCCGCCCGCGAACCTCGACAAGTCGCAATTCGGCAGGAAGCCGAATACTCAATTGAACATTACGAGCGGGAGCGGTTCCGGTGTTTTTCAGTTGCAACTTGGAAGTGATCCGATCACCCACCGTCACGACACCTGTCGCACTGAGCGTTTCCATTTGCAGTTCCGGTCGACCGACAACATCGACTGTCGAATTGACCGAAGCTGTGCTTCCTGTTGCTCCTGTCGCCGTGATCTTTCCGCCGAGCGTCCCGGTTTCTTTAGGAACATACTTCACTGTAACAGCTCTATCATCGCCTGGTGCCAATGGACCCAGGGTCCAGACGACCGCTTTCAAATTGGGATCGTATTTGCCTCCATCAGAAGCCGTTTCAAATTCCATTCCGGCAGGAACCACTTCGGCCACGCGAACGTTCGTGACCCGTAAGTTTCCATCGTTGCGGATGTTATTTGTAAAAACGACTGGCCGCTCGACGTAAACTCGATTCTGGCCTGATCGCGTCAGCACCAGCAGTTCGCCGACAACATTGATGGTGCTTTCAAGTTCTTTTTTGATCCCGCTATCGGCAGTCATGAATGCTCGATTATTGCCGCTTCCCGTCGCAGTCGCGGTGACAGGCAAAACAATCTCTCGGACTTCGTTCGGAGCCAGTTTGCCAATCGGGCATTCGATGTCAGTACCGGCTTCGTGTTTTAAATGTCCGGGGATGATGTCTCGAACCGAAATATTGCTGGCATCAACGGTGCCGACATTTTTCAGATTGAAGACCAAGTCGAAGGTTTGACCGAGTCGTACTTCCTGAGGTGCTTTCACGGTGAATTCCAATTGCGGAATGGCCACCTGAATTTCTGCCGAGACTTCGGTAGCAAAGTAGACGCGGGCAACACTACCGATCGGACCTTCCTGCTTGGGAATCACTTTGATCGAGATTTTCTTTTCTTCGTTTGGCTTCAGGGCTGGTTCATTCCAGATCAGTCGTTTACCGGAAAGTTCGGCTCGTGGCGAAGTTCCGAGAAGTTCTGTCCCTTTGGGAATTCGATCTTCAATGACGACATGATGTGCGACGACGGACCCCGTGTTTTTCACGATGATAGTGTAGATCAACGGCTGGTCCAATACGGCCTGTTGCTGAGCGATTTTCTCGATTGTCAAACGCGGTTGTTGCAGACCTTTCTGCGACGCATCGCCGACGACGCCGTCTCCGCTCAGATCCATCGTCGTTGGTTGATCGATCTCTACACGGCGTTTCTTCGTCGCCGGTGAACGATCTTGCGGGGGGGCGTCGAATTCTCCTCCTAACTCCGTCGGCATTGCAGGACGATTCTTCGAAGGGGATTTCCCCAAAAGCTCCCCGCTTTCGGTGGAAATGCCGGATGGTTCAGCAGGCAAATTTCGAGGAGTTGCCGGTAAAGCGGAATTGATTGAGGTCGGTGGTTCGAGGGGTGTCAATTCATTGGTCGGTGCTGGAATATCCGAGTCGGGAAGCTCCAACGAAGGGGACTTTGTTGTCTTCTGCTCGTTGTCAAACGGATTCAATTCTTCATCGACCTTAATCTCGGCCTTCTGTTGTCTGGCCATTGCCCGTCGAGACCTTGGTATGTCAGCCTCATCGCCAAAATCGAGCGTACGAGGGGGCTTTTGCTCTTCTGTCGTTACGGGTGTTTCGTTGCCGGGGGCTGGGATGACCGCATCGGCAAATGGATCATCCGTTGATTCAGGCGTCCCGTTTTCACCATCGATCGAAATTTCGTTGACCTGCTGAATTGGCTGCCGGGTTGCTTCGGGCGTT
>JBAXBD010000191.1:0-9464 GCA_037142165.1 Schlesneria sp.
GCTTAATTGGATAGTTTTTCGCGCGGTCCGCCGAGTTGAGTCGAGTTTCAAAAAAATGGATTGACGTGCAGTAACGTCACTGTTTTTCAGTGAGGTTTTGCTTGCTGACACAGTAGTTGTTGTTCTTTTGTTCCAGTCGCATTCATGCAAGGGTTTCAAATGAAGTTGTTAACACGAACTGCAATCTACGCACTATTTGCGATTCTCTTGATTTCGTCCTGGTCGCAGGCAGGTGCCCAGACACCGGGTTTCCAGCCGACGGTGACCGGTTCGGCGGTTCCCAAGCGACCGGTTCATATTTTCTATATCGACCCCGTGAAGGGTAGTATGAATGGGGATGGGTCGTCAGCAAGGCCTTGGAGTACGCTTCAGGCGGTCTGGGCTGCAGGCTTGATTAATGGTGCCAACAAAACCACGGGTGCCGTACACGCAGGTGATTTGATTTACTTGATGACTGGCAATCATGGGTCAGTCGGGTTTTACGGTACTGCTGCCCAAAATACGGACTTCATTTCTGTTGCGGCGGCGCCTGGAAACAAGCCCGTTCTCAATCAGCTGACCGTATCAAATGGCTCAAACTGGGTTTTCGCCGGGATTACCTTCCAGAATCCGTCGGCAATTGGTCGGAATTATTCTCTTGTTGAGTTTGATTACGTTACGAATGTGGTTCTTCGAGATAGTACGATTTATTCTGTCCCTGATGTTTCGCAATGGACAGCGACCGACTGGTCGGTATCTGCTGCGTATTGTGGTGTGAGGTGTTCGGGGGCGGGATTGACAATCCGCAACAACAAGATTTCTAATATCCTGCGCGGTGTGCTTGTTTACGATGGCGACAACGTCGTTATCGATGGAAACCTCGTCGATTGTTATGCGGATGATGGGGTGGATTTCTCGTCGAGTAACACGATGATCACACGCAATACTATCACTAACCATTACGGCCAGTTGCAAGACGGGAATCACGGTGATGGTATTCAAGGTTGGCCATCAGGAGCAGCACCCTTGTACAATATACTTATTGACCGAAATTTTGTCATTGCTTCGACAAATACATACAGTTTTATCCCACCAGTTCCGACAGGCATTAATGATGATCTTATTCAGGGGATTTCAATTTTCGATGGTTCCACAACAAACCTGACGGCGACGAATAATGTGATTTGCGATTCCGCATACCATGGTTTGTCATTTTACGGGTTGACCAATTCCGTCATTGCCAATAATACACTCGTTTCTCAGGCTCCACAGTATCAGTCGTGGGTCGGTGTATTCGCAAATAGTTTGGCGACGCCAGCGAATGTTTATGTGAGAAATAACATTGCCCCAAAGTTCAATCTGCCTGCGACGGGTGTCACCGATGATTGCAATATCTCTTTAAACCCGAATAGCTACTGGAGCGGTGTTTCGAGTGATTTCGTTGTAGCAGATCCATCGACGTTATTTGTCAAGTTCGTGCCTGCGACTGCCAGCTTCGACTTTAACCTGACGACGGGAAGTCCGGCCATTGGCGCTGGCAATCCGCAGTATTCTCCGACGGTTGATATTCTTGGGCGAACACGCAATCTATCTCGGTTTGATATCGGTGCCTATGCGTACGTCGGGCCGTAATTGTGTTATTAAATGTCAGCCGATCAGGTTTACGTATCTTAAGTTGTGTAGACGGCTGTTTGGTCTCTTTGAATAAGGTAGATGATGTTAAAAGCCGATGTCTCGCAATTGCGAGACACCGGCTTGCGGTATGTCCCGTAAAAATGCCGTTACGACAGTGTCAATATGCCTGACAAACGTCGCGTCAAGAACGTGTGGAAAGATGGTCGCCCCGCGTTCGGTCGAGTTCGCGTATCGAAAAACGTTTTATTCTGGTAAAGAACCCCACTAAGATATTCGCGTGGCATGGTCTTTCGAATTCGCTGGATTGTCTGGCTCTTCGGGTGTAAATTGAGTGAGGGTCACAAGCATCCGTTTGGATTAAGGTTACCAAAGTGATACGTTAAAACTCGTTCAATAGCGTTAAGGTTAAGGTAATACTATACTTCGTTAAAGATGATTACGTCTACCTTTTCTTGCGGTACGTATGTCTCGATCGAATCGTTGACAAAACTGGCTCGTGGGTCAGTGCAATTTTCTCACGTGCATTTAATTCCATGATCGCTGATGTCAACGCCAATATACGACGTGATCGCCGACGATAACGGAACGTTTGCCAGCGTCCTGCCCGCACATCCAAAGTCAATCACCGAGCGGGAATCAGGGGATTTCTGTTTAAGAAGAATTTCTACAATCGAGTTTCACGTTTCGACGTTGATGGTTCCGCCGAGTCGGGGTGCATTTTTTCCAGAGACCTCACCGTTCCAGAATTATTTGTCTTCGATCGTCCGGAATTTCCTGCTACGAAGCTTTCTAAAAAAGGAACCATGTCGCGACCAGTAAACTTGGCGACATAAATGAGATAATTGATGTCGGATTCTTATTTGTTGCAACTTACCAAAAAAGGGGCGCATGTGATTCACGCTAAACGCTGATCAAAAAGATATCTTTTAGCGTATTTCCGAAGGGTATCAGTCTCATTTTTGATAGTTTGATCCATCAATCGCCGCGCCGAGGTTGTAAAGGAGAGCGTGTGTGGAATCAAATCGAACGTATATCCGACGGTTTCGACGCTGACGACCGTCAGGATGAAGACGTCTGCTGAAGCAGATCCCTTGGGAGCCATCATGATGGCGATGGATGTGAGGACTTTAAATCCGATTTTAACCCATTTACTTTCGCAATCTCGCAGGTCGACCGTGCGGATTCCATTAAGGTGCCCTGGAATAAAATGGCCACCAAGGCGCCCGTTTGCGTGACGTGCTCTTGAAAGGTTGGCGAGCCCAACGGCGGTGAGCTTCTCCAAGTTTGTATCTGATAATGTTTCTTATTCTGCTTGAAAAGACCAACCGTCATCTTCGATCGAAATGGCTGTCGGGCAGCATTTGTTGATGGCGACGCTATCAACGGATTGCTTGGGCGAAAATCTGTCGGGTTCCGCTGCGAGCATGGTCTTTGGCGGGGCGACAACGATCGTGACTCCCGTTAATTCGGCGGCTGGCTTCGGATTTCAGCGGTCACCGTGGCCAAACAGTGAGTCGCCGCCGACTGCTGGAATACTATTATAAGGCCACCAAAAGTCTCTCCAGAAAGTCCACTCTTTTCATGCAATCAGACAACGCGCCAGAATCTTCTCAGCCTCGCGGAATCGCCGATAGTGAGCGGCGGCGGTCTGGTGCGACTTGCTGCTCGTCCTGAAAGGGGATGATGCGGTTTAAGCCGAAGGTCGAGAACCGAGTGTGCGCCGTTCGAAAGAGCCGCGGTCGAGTGTTTCCGATCGGTTGCTCTATTCCTGACTACTACAAGTCGGCGTCTTGAGAGAGTGTAGACAATTCAGTGGGGTTTTGGGGCTGGGGACAGTGATGAGCACTGGGAGCCGATTCAGACGATGGTAACGATGAGCGGAAACGCGTGCAGCCTGGGCCGCACTGTGGATCACTTCTCTCGGGGTCGGGGCGTTGATCACGGGGGCATGGGTTGGATGTATGCGAACCCCGAGCGACTAAGTTACTTTTCGTCGATCACTTCAATAAGCATAAGCACCGAGGTCAATCTTGAGCGGATTACGGACTTTCCCCGTGACGTCATAATTCGGTGCATTTACTGCGCTCCCGGCGCCAATCGCCGGGCTTCCATTGATCAGATTAAAATCATAAGCACCCGTCGATGGCTGATATTTGACAAAAATCGTCGTCGGATCAGAGACGACGATGTTACTAGGTACGTTGCTCCAAGAGTTTCCGCTTCCCCCGGTTAATGAAATGTTGTGGTCGTCGACCACTACCCCGGGTTGGGCCACGATGAGACGGTTCGCGATATTGTTGCGTACGATCACATTCGAATCGGGATTGAACACTGCTAACCAGGGGGACACACTTGGGTTGACCGATTGACCGAACACTGTGTTATTCGCGATCACCGAGTTTGAAAACCGATACATGGAAAGGGCGTGATAATTGTTGCGTGCCACGACGACATTGTTGGTCACGGTGACGTTATCCCAAGCCCCATCGAAAATCGACAGCCCTTGCATCAGATCGTCTGCTCCGTTCGTAGGCAGTACGGGAATCGTCGGGTAACTGCCTGTGGATGCCAGGATAACGTTACTGTCGATAAGAACATTTGCGTACGTGACGTTAATATCATACGCAAATCCTTGCATTCCATCATGATGCCGCCCATCGTCCCATTGACCGTAATGGTTTGTTACCGTGTTATGACTGAGAATTGAGTTACTCACGCTGAAGTCGATTCCATCATCTGCGAAATAATCAATTAAATTGTTAAATAAATTTATACTATTCCCCGCGATCCAAATACCTTTTTCTACATTTGAGACTTTATTGTTACTGACGGTGACTGATGTTGACGTTTGAACCTGTATTCCAATGAATGAACTTGATGTTGCCCAGTCCTGTGGTGTCCAGTTGACGGCGTTCGGGACAGAGTAAACTATGTTGGAATCGAAGAGGATGTTTTCAGTAGAGGTGAGTGACACGAGAACCCCTCTCGCGGTATAATTTGGCGGATTTTGTATGGTCAATCCCCGAAATACCCATTTTGCGGCGTTTTGAACGTTTAGGGATTGTAATGTGGGATTCTTTCCTGGTGCCGCCTGGATCGTGATAAATTCCGTGTTTGACACTTTACCTGTACCAACATTGGGGCTTAACACAATATTTCCGTGATCGCCAGTTAACAGGTAAATCAGGTCGCCTGCATGAACAACGCCGCTGGAATTATCTTGTCCGTTAATTAAATTGGCATTAATGATGGATGCTAACGATCCCCAAGGTCGTGAGTATGAGCCATCTCCTTTCATGCTCCCCTTGATCGGGTCGGCGTAGTACACATGGACCGGCCGCTTTGGGGTGGCGCAGCCGATGTGGCTACTTCCCGTCTGTGCATTGAGTGATAGACAGAACATGAAACAGACTGACGCGAATGTAACGGTCTTGGTCCACGAAAAGAGTGCCATAATGTTCCCTTAAACTGGACGTTACAAAAAACTAGATTAATTGGAAACGAGAAAGTGTCGAGCGACGACGAGCCAACACGACAATGCTCAGTCCGAGCGCCGAAAGAGTCAGGCTCATCGTGCCTGGCTCGGGCACCACGGAAGCACTAGTCGTGGTCACTTGCATCTGGAAAGGCCAGTTATCAGTTGAATTCGCGGAAACAATTATGGTTCCTGAGGGACTGTAGGCCCAATATTCTCCAATGATGCCCACTCCGCTCCCATTTGCCGCATAGTCCCAGGCCACGCTGGAAGCCGAACCGCTTAACTCAATCCAGTAGCGTGTATTGGCAACGAGACCGTAGGAGGGGACCGGAATGTCGTACACGGAATCGGTTCCGCTCAAGGTGCTGTCGTCAAATGTCCCAAGCGTCGTTAAGAGAGATCCTGGTTGACCTGATGAATCACTGAGAAGGGTTACCGTGAATTGAGCGGTATTGGTCGGGTCGCCAGACAGAATCATTTTTACGTCGGTGAGTGCCGTGTCGGCAGTGCCGGTCGAAAACGAGTTGAAAGCCGCACCGACCGCTACAATCGGGGCCGTACCACCGAAGGACGAGGTGGGGGGGAGATTGTCATAAAGTATGTCTGCATTTGCAGTGTTATTCGCCGACAAAACCATGGTGGCGAGAGATGTGTACAATAATGCACTGAGGCGAGACATTATTTAAGTCCTCTGGTTCATCGTGCGTAATGGCTTGATTCAGAATAATGCCCGAGTTTTCCTGCGGTACGATCCAGCTTTCCTTCCCTACCGGTCTTAGCGTATCAGTCAGTCATGTCAATTGCAACGAGGCACCGAAGTGTGTCACTGTTCGTGAGAATGCATCAAAGGGTCAAGCGGTCGGGGAATGCCTTCCGCTGGAGTGGGTGGAAAGATAGTCCCGGCAGGGTCGGAGTCATAGGTTGGCCCAGTTGCCGGTCACTAGTCGCTGGGTCGAAGCTGCTTGAAAGAAGTTCAAGATCGTATTGAAGGCAAGATTCTGGGTGACGCTCCGCCCGTAGGCTGCAAAACACATCACCGACGAATTCCCTACATCGGAGTGAGTCGCGATGGTTAGAATCGAATTCTGCCGTGATTACGTGTTCGCGACTGTGAGTGAAACGCCGCCGCAACCACTGTTAATCGCCGATCCTATGGAATATGGATCCCGACTATCAACCCGGTAGGGTGAGAATTCGATTGAGTTGTGTGGCGTTCCGGCGCTGAGTTGGAAGCGTGGCTTTCCAAGGGCGTAATGTTTGATTTCGAAGTTGTGACGCTAATTGTTGGTGTCGAAAGTGGGCGCTAGACGGAATTTTTTCTCGGTTTAATTGCGAATAACAAAGAGGTAGGACGCTCGGCAGTTCGCGTAGCTGACCATGAAGGTTGATCCTTGGTCTGGAAGAGAACGCCTTCGAGAAAATCATACGAACGGAAAATTTTTCTGCCTATCGCGTGAGACTTAGGGTCGTCTTTCAGCGAGATGATAAAAACACCATCGGGGGCGAGCATCTTCACATGTCGAGCAACTTCGGCTTCTGCATTCTCCACAGAAAGATAATAAAGAACCTCGCTGATAACGATACAGTCGAATTTCTCGTCGATATTGAGACTTTGGATATCCGACACAAGAAAGCTCGCATTGGCGACAGTGGGTTGGCTGTGCGCGTATTGAATTGCCTCCGAGCTAATGTCCACACCCACATAGCGGCTAAATTGCAGAAATCGACGCGCGAGATTGCCAGATGCGCATCCGAGATCAAGGACTCGAAGACCCTCCGGCCGCTTTGGTGCGTGGTGCGTTATTAGTAGCAACGCAACGTCATTCTCGTATCGAGATTGAAAGTGTGCCGGTAAGGTACACCCTCGTCGGTCCTTGGAATTCCTTGTCCCACTGCGCCCCAGTCGCCTCATTTCGAGGCAAATAATGGCGGATCGGAGTAAAATAGACAATTCGTCGAACCAGCCGTCGAGCAAGAAATTTGAGGTTTGACAGCACGAGACGATTCCGCAAATTACTGATTGAAGTCGTTAAAATAGACGTTCATGAGCCTGCGGGATGGTAAATGCAGATTCGTTTTAATGCAATGATGGTGATTTGCGTGGAAGTAGTCGAATCTGGGGCCAAGGCCAGCGTTGACCACACTTGCCCGCAAATAAATATCAATCAAGATGCGCCTTACGAAGGCCGCGTTTTACTCAAGTGAGTTCTATGGTGCCTGTATCGGCGCTTCGTCGCAGGCTGACGTGGAGGTCTCCGTCGCGTAGGAGTTTCTCAAAACTAAAGCGAACTTTGGATTGATGTCGCCAGGTGCGATTTATGTTTCTGGCCACACACACACACACATCTGGTCTAGTACGGCGTCACAGCTAAAAATGTGGGTACCACTGGCGGCAGCTTTGTGCCGCCAGTGTCTTCAACTCGAATTGCCGGTAAAGACGAAGAGCACTGGCGAGCGAAGACGCACGCCAGTGGCACACAACCCCACATTTAAGTGTTGTTGGACTACTAGTCGCGGTTTCGATTCCCAGGAGGGAACACGCAGATCAGTCTCAACGGATGTCGTGAAGAAATTTACGGGCGTACTTGCCTAGGATATCTGTCTCGATGTTGACGGTTTGTCCGATCGAGCGTAGCCCCAGCGTTGTGGCGGTAATCGTGTGTGGAATTAAGGCGACCGTAAATCGATCGATTTCGGCGCTGACGACTGTCAGGCTCACTCCGTCAACGGCGACTGATCCCTTTGGTACCATCATTTCCGCAATGGAAGCGGGGACGTGAAACCCCATTGTGATCCATTCACCTTCTTGTTCTACCATGTCGACACTGCCCAAGCCGTCAATGTGTCCTTGGACAAAATGTCCACCTAGTCGACCGTCTACGGGAAGTGACCGCTCAAGATTCACGAGGTCTCCGGCAGCAAGTTGTCCAAGGTTGGTTTTTGACAGGGTTTCTCGACCAGCTTGAAATGACCAGAGGCTGTCTGAGGCTTCGACGACTGTCAGGCAACATCCGTTCAAAGAAATGCTATCGCCGGGGCGTGTTTGCGGAGTTTTGTCAGATGTGGCGGCGAAAAGCGATTTTGGAGGCGCAACCACGATCTTGATGCCGACAGACTCGACATTCAGTTGACTTACAGTGCCCAAGCCTTCAACCAAACCTGTGAACATGATCAATCTCTTTGACTAGCTTTGGGTTTGAGCTTTTTCGGCCAACGATTCGTGGGATAATGATGGCGGTTGTTATACATCGGAATGGTTGCAATCGTAAGACATGCGACGTGCGCCTGGCTTGGCGCTTACCATGGTTGCCAGTTATACTCCTTGGCCAAAGTTTTTTTCTACCAAGGAAGGAAACAGGCGGAACCGGAGAGGTGACAGAGTGGCCGATTGTGCTGGACTCGAAATCCAGTGTGGGCGTAAGTTCACCGTGGGTTCAAATCCCACCCTCTCCGCTTGTATGACAATTTTTGCCAATAAAGAAAACGTCCACCGGTATTCGCGTCCCCGCGACGATCATCGCTGCTTTTGAAAGTGAATCGATCGTGCAGCAAGGGCTTTGATCAGGGCGACGGGAGGGGTTCAGGCGATTCAGCTTCAGGAATCCCAGTGTTCTTGTCGTCGCTTGCATCTTTTTCTTCAGCATTCTCCTTGGACTCTGTTTCCTCCGGGGCAGGTGGTATCTGTGGGATTTGCGTCGCGTTGGATGTAGGGATTTCACGATTCGCTGGGAACGTTTCGCACGCCACGCAACGACGCACGACCGGTATCTGCTTCCAGCAAGGTTGATAGTAACCGTAGCTGGGTCCCCAGATCGGAGGATTTATAGGCAGACGATTCTGGGTGTTTCTTGTGCTGAGGGCGAATCCGCTTTCGTATCGGGGTGATCCGTTGGCATGAAAATACATGCTGTTCCACCACGGCCAGCTTAATGACTGTCCAAGCCTGGATGTCGAAGAACCGTAGTAATGGTCTTGAGCGGGTGCCGAGCGAGACGTTGGAGCAACGCTTAACAGCATGACAACGATCGCAAATTTCCTCAGTCGTGAAACGTGGTTCGTCGTGCTCGTATTGAATATCATCATTAATGGAATCCTTTCCTGTGAACTCAATCATCCCGATTTGAACCGGGGGCCGTCATGTTTTGGCGAATGCACAATTCACTGAATTCGATCGACCTGGCGTTGTTACCTGTTAAACGCAGCGGTGCGGTTGCCGCCAAAGAGGCCTTTGCCATAACCGCCGCGTTTTTGCGTAAAGCTTCCGGCGTTGTTATAGCCCCGGCCGTCGCCACCGAAGCCATATGGGCTGGCGTGTCCAGAACTTCCCCCTCCTCCGCCAAATCTCTGCTGAAGGTCGTTACAACCCGCCCCG
>JBAXBD010000192.1:0-9457 GCA_037142165.1 Schlesneria sp.
GATCGAAGACCGACCGCCTCATTAATCCGCTGTTTCCAGAATTCGTCCGTGAGTGGAACCGATTCGTCCCAAGAATAAAGCCTGACCCCAATCTTGCTGGCGGGGTTGATCAAGCCCCAGGCGATGAATTGCCCGTCATAGGCATGGAGAGAAACGGCGTCACCGGGAACAGGAGAACCTTCAACTCGATCGACCGCTCCCTGAAAAACCCACGGGTGACGGCTGAAAAAGGGAAGCGCTTTACGAGGCTTGAGTACGACTCGCGAAAAAGAGTCGAATTGTTTGGCAGGCATTCAATCGATTTTCGGTCTGGAAGTCGGACGAATTCATTTTTGATGACTATATCGAAAATCCATCGCGTCGGCGCGGGCTAACCCAAACCGTCCCGACTTTGCGGTTTAACACGCTTCTAACATTCACTTTCGGAGTTCCGTACGACCGCTGAGTACTCTGCCCGATGAAAAGCACTTCGTTATGCCGATTCGAGGAAAGATCTCTTACCGCTTACCAGGGTCACGTGCACGATGCCGACCAATCCTTCTGTGAATACGGACAATTCCACTTCAATGCGACATGGTCGCATCGGACTTATCATTGGTCTGGCACTTATTGCCGGAACCGGATTTGCCTGGGTCTTAGGATGGACAGGTGAACGTGCACATCCTGGGTCACTTCAGTCGCGAACGACCGTTGTGAAATCAAATTGTGTGGCTCGAATTCGCGATGTCTCGGTCAAACCGGGGCAGGCAGTTGCGCCTGGGGATGCGCTGTTTCAATTGGTCGATGTCCAGCTCGAAGAACGTTTGATTGGAAAACGGCGCGAGATCGCCGAGCTGGAGGCCGAAGTCAACCGAGCCAGGATCAGCGCTGAGGTCGACTTCGCCTGGCGCCAGCGTGAACTGCAATCCGAAGTATTTGAAACCCAGTTAAAAGAGTCGGCCCTCTCACAGGAAAAACTGAACAAGCAGGTTGAGCAACTCGCCTGGAAAGACCATTTGACGAATTCCGATTCCAACGTCAGCCCCGTCGTCGCGGAAGTAGATCATCCGTTTCGGTCAATTAAGCGTGAACTTCATCTGCCGGATGAACGACGTTTACAAGCGATGCTTCGAGAAGATGCGGCGGCGGCCTCCACGGAAACGCTCGCCACACAAATCGAACTTTGCGAGCAGCGACTGAAATCGCTTGCCGCTTTGGAAAAGGAGCTCCAAACCAAAATTCGTTCCGCGTCAGGCATCGATGTCGCAGAAGCTCGTCTTCACGGAGCCAGGCTGGAACTGGCATCGCTCGACAGTCAGTTTAAGGAACTGACGATCACAAGCCCGACCTATGGAACCGTCGGAAGTGTCCGGGTCCAACCCGGCGACCAAGTCCCCAATGGGGACGTATTGATCGAGATACTTGACGATATCCAACCACACGTCGTGGCTCAGTTTCCTTCAGCGGAAGCGTCCCGATTACGACATGGATCAAAGGTGATACTCATCTTCCCGGCGCATGACCAGCGAATCGGGATCGTAACCGATATTCCACCACAAACTTCATCCGTCACCGGAACAGCGGAATCGTTCGTTGCCGTGAAAATCGAGCCGGCTGGAAAACTTTGGCCGAAGCTCGCAATCGGCTCAAACGTCAAGGTCTTACTTCCGTAACGTGCGATTCCTGGTCACAATGCATCATCGCCACATTCGGCCCCTGTGATGCATTGCTCAAAAGACTTGGAGAATCGAGATGGGGATTCCCTCCAATGACTCTAACACCTCATTTCTTGCTCGACTTGGGTTATTTCTTGCCCGATTCTGTCTGTCAGCCTGGATCGGTGCCGCATCGCTTTTCGTGATCGTTGGTGTGACAGAGGTCACGCGGGGCAATTTCGATCTAAAGACCAAGGACGTTCTTGTCGCACTTCGATTTCCGGCCTTTTATCTGTGTGGAGTGACACTCGTCAGCCTTGGATTGCTTGGAGCTTGGGTCGCTGGCAACTCGGACTTATTTCCCAGAAAACGTCGAATTACAACGCTCGTTTTGCTGGCGATTGTGTTAGCTGTCATCGCCGTGGACTACGCCACCATCTACCTGCCGCTTCTGCAGATGGTGACCCCCCCTGGCCAGCCCAAGTCAGATCGGTTTGTGACCTATCACACGGCCTCAAAATGGATCAATCTTACAGGCCTGGTCTTTTGCATGATTGCTGCCGTGCTTGTGAACTGGCCGGCAAGCCCCCCGCGCAGGATTGAGCGGCAATGACATCAAAAAATCGTCAAAATGACCGCAGTGCATCCCAGGATGTCAAAGGGGGCTCTTACGAAATAGGACAAATCGCCGTTTCGATGACGTTTGCGAACATTTGAGCAGCATCGGGATGAGCGAGTTCTTTCGCCGCTTGCCCCATTCGCTTTCGGCGTGTCGTGTCATCGATCAATAAGTGCAACGCATCACGCAATTTGTCAGCGGTTCTTTCAGGCAGGGTCGAATGTTCCACCAGGACTGCCGCGTTGCGATCGACGAAGGCTTCAGCATTTGCTTTCTGGTGGTCGTCCGCTGCGTGAGGATAAGGGAGTAAGATCATCGGCGTTTGGGCGCACGCCAATTCCGCCAGAGTTGTTGCGCCCGATCGCGAAACGACGAGGTCCGCTCGGGAATACAATTCGCCGATGTCGTGGAAAAACGGCTCCACAACGAACGATAGCCCCTGTTCTTGATATTGGCTTCGTGCTCGTTCGGCATCACGCGCCCCTGTCTGATGCACGATTTTCCAGGTTTTCAACTGGTCGGCGAGTTTCTTGATCGCCGACATGACGGCATGGTTCAACGATTCAGCTCCCTGGCTGCCCCCAAGAATCAAGAGTTGCCGCTGCTTAAATGTCGAACGTCCCTCTTCGTTGAGTTCAAATTGACTTCGGTTGTAGAGCTTCGCAATCGATGCTCGAACGGGATTACCTGTGACGATAACGTGACGGGCTTGGGGAAGTCGCGAAATGGATTCGCTGAATGCGACGCAGACATGGTCAGCAAAACGGCTGAGAAGTCGTGTTGTTCGACCGGGAATCACATTTTGTTCGATCAGAATGACTGGGACGCGACATCGACTGGCGACCCAGACAATCGGGGCGCTCGCGTATCCCCCGAGGCCAACGACGGCGGCAGGACGTAGTTCCTTCAGTAACCGAATTGCTCCGCGCCAGGCCTGCCAGTTTTTTATGACGAATCGAAGCGGGTTTCGTTTCAATGTTGGTAACGGTTCAACGGGCAGCATCCGATGCTCGAGACCATGTTCCGCAATAATCGTCGATTCAATGGATCGAGTGGATCCAACAAAGACTATCCGCGTTGAGGGATCTCGTCGACGCAGCTCATCAGCAGCAGCAATCCCAGGGAACAGATGCCCCCCGGTACCTCCTCCGGCTAATAGAATTGTCGAGTGCGGGTTCATTTGAGCTTCTTGCGAATACAAGAATGGACGTGAGCAATGTGGACCAATCGACCAACGAAGCCAGATCAAAAACCGTGTTTCGCAGATTTCGAAAAATACAACAAGCCCTGAAGCGATGGGTACGGATGAAAATCCCTCTTCTGCCGACTAGTCTTTGTTGGACGGTTGACCTGATCGGGTATCAAAATCCTCGCGCCGGGAAAATCGCGATTTTAGTTCCTGTTTCGATCTTCCCCAGGATAGAACTCCTGCGGTTGAACACTTTATTTTGAGGAGATGTCGGATGAAGCTGGCCACTGTGTTAACGGATCTAGGACCCCGAGTTGTTGGAGTCGCTCTGGATGGGCGTTACGTCGATCTATGTGCTGTCGATCCGAAACTTCCGACCACGCTGCGTGACATTCTTTCCGCAACAGAAGGATTGGCCGCTGCGGCACACGCCCTGGCAACGGGTTTGACAAAAGGACCGTTTGTCACCGGCAAACTTTTGGCACCCATTCAAAACCCTGGCAAGGTCTTTTGTATCGGGCTGAACTACCGCGATCACGCGATCGAAACGAATTCTCCGATCCCCAGCGAGCCAGTCGTATTCAACAAGTTCTCTCAAGCAGTGGTAGGTCCCGACGACGCCGTCGTTCTGCCGAAGGTCGCTCACGAAGTCGACTACGAAGCCGAACTCGTTGTGATCATTGGTAAGCAGGGGAAGAATATCTCCAAATCGAACGCTTTTTCGCATGTCGCGGGATATACCTGCGGGAACGACGTGTCGGCACGTGACTGGCAAAAGGGACGACCCGGCGGTCAGTGGTTGCTGGGTAAGACGCCCGATACGTTTGCCCCGACAGGCCCCTACCTTGTTACCGCAGACGAAGTCGACCCGCACAACATCAAAATCGGATTGCGATTGAATGGCGAGACTTTGCAGAACTCATCAACAAAAGAACTGATCTTCGGTGTTGATGAAGTCATCGCTCACGTTTCTCAATTGATCACTCTACAACCCGGCGACCTGATCTTCACAGGAACACCACCCGGCGTCGGCGTGGCCCGCAACCCACCGATTTATTTGAAACCCGGCGACCGAATGGAAGTCGAAATCGAAGATGTAGGCGTACTGGTTAACCCTGTGGTTGGCGAATAACGTAGCGGCGGCTTCCAGCCGCCGTCACGGGCTGTTCGTCGACAAGTTTCGAACCACAGGATCGGCGACGCGATCATGTGGTTCGAGCTGCCATTCGTAATCGCGGCGGCTGGAATCCGCCGCTACGGTCAACGCACAAATGATAAACCTATTCTGAACCCGTCGTCCGACGCGCACAGACCGGCTGTTCCGGTTACTTTACGACAAAGTTGACCATCTTCCCGGGTATGTAGACCGTCTTTACGATGGTCTTTCCTTCCAGCTGGCCAGCAATTGTCGCGTCAGCTTTTGCTGCAACTTCGATTGCTGCCTGATCAGAACCGGCGGGGACGGTTACTTTTCCACGTAATTTTCCGTTGAGCTGTATCGGAATCTCAATTTCGGTCTCGATAAGGTATTTCTCGTCGAACTTTGGCCAAGGCTCGTAGGCGAGTGTTTTCGTATGTCCGAGAAGCTCCCAAAGTTCCTCCGCGATGTGCGGTGCGAAGGGGCTCAGTAACAAAACAAACGGTTCGATCGCCGACTTGGGACGTACGTCGAAAGCCAGAAATTCGTTCACGAATTCCATCATTCGGCTGATGGCGGTATTGAATCCCAATGACTCGACGTCGCGAGTCACCGCCTTGATCGTACGATGCAAAACGCGAAGTTGGGCGGGGGTTGCCGGCACGTCCTGGACGGCAGAACTGAGCTGGGTTTGCGATTCGCTCGGTTCATCAACAATCATCCGCCAGACGCGGCCAAGGAATCTTGCGACCCCTTCGACCCCCTTCATACTCCACGGCTTTACCGCTTCCAGCGGACCCATAAACATCTCATAAAGACGCAATGAATCAGCCCCAAATTGATCGACGACGACATCGGGATTAATGACATTCCCACGAGATTTAGACATCTTATGAGCACGACTATCGACGACGATTTCGGGATGATCCTTCAGTACGAACGAATCGCCCTTTTTCTCGATCTGTTCGACAGCGAGCGTTACAGGCGTGGCGATTTCTCCCGTCTTTTCAACGACGCGTGTCGCAACGCCTTCTTCGTCAACACCCGCTTTAAGGTCGCGAACAGAAACGAATATTCGATTTTGATCCTCGGCTCCGTTGCCGAGGACATACCCAGTAAACTCCACTTCACCCAGGATCATCCCCTGGTTGACCAGGCGCTGAAACGGCTCGGCTGTTGAGACATGTCCGCGATCAAACAAGACCTTGTGCCAGAAGCGCGAATAAAGCAGATGAAGAACGGCGTGTTCCGCACCACCGACGTAAAGGTCCACTGGCAACCACTGCTTTTCAATCGTCGGATTGAGGAATTGCTGATCGTTTCGGGGATCAGCGAATCGCAAATAGTACCAGCACGAACCTGCCCATTGCGGCATCGTGTTGGTTTCACGTTTCAGACGAGTCCCATCCGGAGCTGTCGCATAAAGCCAATCTGTCGGCGCTTTCGAAAGCATCGGTTCGGGAGTTCCTGTCGGTTTAAAGTCAGCCATTTCTGGAAGCCGAACTGGAAGTGATTCTGCTGGATCCGTCCTCAACAAACCGGTCGGTTGCCCATGGGAATCAAGTTCGTGCCAGATCGGAAATGGCTCCCCCCAATAGCGTTGGCGTGAGAATAGCCAATCTCGCAAACGATAATTGATCGCCTTGCGTCCTAAGCCACCGGACTCAAGATCGGCAGTGATCTTCGCTTTGAATTCAAGTGTTGGAAGGCCGTTGTAACCGCCGGAATTGATTGCAAATCCGTGGTCAAAGAAACCTTCGGTCGAACCTGTCGAATCACCAACGGGAGCAACGACCGGCTTGATCTCGATTTGAAATTGCCTGGCGAATTCAAGGTCACGCTCGTCATGCGCCGGAACAGCCATGATCGCGCCGGTTCCGTAACTGATCAGCACATAGTCTGCGATCCAGACCGGAACCTGCTCGCCGTTGATCGGATTGATCGCATAGCCACCAGTGAAAACGCCGCTCTTTCCCTTTGCAAGATCCGTTCGGTCGAGATCACTCTTCGTTGCGGCCTGCTGGCGATAGGCTTCAACTGCCTCCTTGTATTCCTTCGTCGTCAACTTATCGACGGCAGGATGCTCGGGCGCGAGAACCATGTAGGTCACGCCAAACAGCGTGTCGGGTCGAGTTGTATAAATGCGCAACTCGTCCGCACCTGTTTCTCGCAAAAAACCGGCGCTGGCCCGCTTCGCTTTCCACTGTTCGTAGGTCGCCCCGGTTCCACCGAGGTAGAAATCAACCTCGGCCCCTTCACTGCGGCCGATCCAGTTCTTTTGCATCGCTTTGATCGATTCAGGCCAGTGAAGATCGTCCAATTCATTAGCCAGACGATCGCCATAAGCGGTGATTCGAAGTAACCATTGACGAAGCGGAACTCGCTCGACGGGATGTCCGCCTCGTTCGCTCTTTCCGTCAACGATCTCTTCGTTTGCCAGCACGGTCCCCAATTCGGGACACCAGTTGACCGGGGCTTCATGCTGATAAGCGAGCCGATGCTGATCCTGATATCGACGAACGGCTTCTGATCCGGCGCGAGAAACATCCTCGGGAATCGGTAACGCAGCAATCGGTCGGCCCTTTCCCGTCCGTGATTTTCCATCAGGACCGGTCCAGACATAAGTCGAGTCGTACCAGGTGTCGAAGAGCTGAAGAAAGATCCACTGGGTCCATCGGTAGTACTCGGGGTCAGTCGTGGCAAATTCACGACTCCAGTCGTAGCTGAAACCAAGTGACTTCAATTGACGTTTAAACGTTTCAATGTTTTTCGCAGTAGTGACAGCGGGATGAGTCCCCGTCTTAATTGCATAGTCCTCCGCAGGAAGACCAAACGCATCCCAGCCCATAGGATGCAAAACCTGTTTCCCTCGCATGCGACTAAACCGACAAACAATATCAGTCGCTGTATATCCCTCAGGATGCCCCACATGTAACCCAGCCCCCGAAGGATAAGGAAACATATCCAACACATACATCTTTTCATGCGCGATGAAAGATGGGTTTGGGGTGGGGATGTCGTTCTCGCGTTGGGGGTTTTGTTGTGGCGATTTGGTGCGAACGGATTGGGCTGAGGCATTGTCTTCGCCCAACACATCGACGCGAAACGTCTGATGCTTGTCCCAATAGGCCTGCCATTTCGCTTCAATTCGTTTTACTTCGTCGTCGTAACGCGGCATGGACTTCGATCCGTTTCCGTATTCAAAAATAGTTCAAACTAAGTCGATCGTGATTGTCAGTCCTGTCTGACGTGAGTGCCTGCTGCTGGAGACACTCTGATTGATCGCAGGTTCAGGTCAACTCAATAAATGACGGGCGTTTTATCGAGACTTCAACGCCGTTCTCGCTGCCCGGGCCGAACGTTCCGCATGTTCTATCGTTTCACCGAGCACCGTCAAATGCCCCATTTTACGGCCCGCTCTTGCTTCTTGTTTTCCGTACAAATGCAGTTTCAGATTTGGCTGACTCAGGGCGGCGATCCAATTGGGTTCACCTGCTTCCCAGACATCGCCAAGCAGGTTCGCCATCGCTGACGGGCTGCGAAGGTCTGTCGAACCGAGGGGCAATCCGCAGATCGCTCGTACTTGTTGCTCAAACTGACATGTGACGTGAGCATCGATTGTTAAATGACCCGAGTTATGTGGCCTTGGTGCCGTTTCATTGATCAGCAATTTTCCCGATTTTGTCAGGAAGAATTCAACGCACATCACGCCCACAACATCAAGCTTCTCAAGGACAGCACGAGTGATCTCGATTGCGTCATTCGCCACAGACAACGGAATCGCAGCGGGGCAGACCGATATATCGAGAATGTGGTGACTGTGAGAATTTCCAATCGGCCCATAACTGACAAATTGCCCGTCTAATCCCCGAGCGGCGACAACGGAAAGTTCGCACTCAAAATCAATAAACGATTCCAGGATTGCCTGGGGAACATTCAATTCAGTCCACGCCGTTTTTGCATCTTCGATCGCTCGAATAACGATCTGCCCCTTTCCGTCATAACCCCAGTCAGCGGTTTTCAGGACGGCAGGTGTCCCTTGCTTGAGCAGTGCGGCGAACAACTCGTCCTCCGACCCGACGGAAGTAAACGGCGTCACCGGCAGTCCGGAGTCTCGCAAGAACGTCTTTTCACGTTTCCTGTTCTGCGAGGTAAACAACACCGAGCCCGCCGGGCGAACTGGACAATGCTTCTCGCAGATTTCCGTCGTCGCCGCCGGGACGTTTTCAAACTCAAACGATACGACACTGACATTTCGGGCAAATTCTGCAACTCGATCAAGGTCCAGGTAGTCAGCCCGAATCTCAACGTCGGCAACCTGCCCTGTCGGCGTTTCTGTATCAGGCGAAAGAACGTGTACTCGGTAGCCCAGCCGCCGCGCGGCGATCGCAAACATGCGGCCCAGTTGTCCGCTTCCCAGCATTCCCAGCGTTGCACCGGGCAGAATCGGGTTCGTCATGGAAGAGATTCTCCCAGCACGCGGTCGCGTTGGCGTTGTTGGAAGTCATGAAGTTTTGCGCGCAATTCGGGGCGAGTCGTCGCGAGGATTCGCACGGCGAGCAGCCCGGCATTTTTCGCGCCCGCTTCGCCAATTGCTAACGTGCCAACCGGAATTCCGCCGGGCATTTGCACGATCGACAACAATGAATCCAGACCATTCAGGGCTCGACTTTGTACTGGAACCCCCAAAACGGGAAGCACGGTTTGAGATGCCACCATTCCAGGAAGATGTGCGGCACCGCCTGCCCCTGCAATCACGACTTCCAATCCACGCGATTCGGCACCAGTTGCATAAGCGTTCATTAATTCAGGAGTCCGATGGGCTGAGACAATGCGGCATTCATGAGCAACGCCGAATTCCGTTAATAGTTCCGACG
>JBAXBD010000193.1:0-9441 GCA_037142165.1 Schlesneria sp.
CGCGTTGACGGCGGCCATAGCCGATGGCGAAGACTCGAAAGTCGAACTCGCGAAATTCAATGGGACCTGGGAACTTTTATCCGCCACTACGGATGGAAAAGAAATGCCGCCAGAGACGGTCAAAACAATCCGTCTCGTGATTAAAGACGGTAAGCACACTGTCTATCTGGGCCAGACTGCCGTTGCCAAAGAGATACCGTTCACGGTCGATTCGACCAGAGTTCCCATGACGACGATTGATACGCTTCCGGACGGAAAAACGATCAAAGGGATCTTCAAACTTGAAGGCGAGACTCTGACAAGTTGCGTGTCTGCCGCTGATCAAGACTTTCCCAGGGAATTCTCATCCAAACCAGGTTCGGGTTATTCGTTAAGGGTGTTCAAGCGTTGTGCTGAAGAAAAGCAATCGCTCGAAGGAGTTTGGGTGCCAGTGGATGCTGAACTTGCCGGAGTCAAGCTGCCCGTAGAAAGCCTCAAAAGCTGGAAACTGACACTCAACGCCGAAAAATATCATTTCGAAAATGGCAAAGAAGCAGACCAGGGAACGTGGACGCTGGATACGTCCAAGACGCCGCAGGCGATGGACATCACAGGTACTGAAGGTCCCAATAAGGGAAAAACGATTCTGGCAATATGTCAATTATCGAAAGAGAGTTTGAGAATTTGCTACGACCTTGGAGGCAAGAGCCGTCCGACGGAGTTCACGACTAAACCTGGCACTCCCCTCTTTTTAGTAAATTATCAGCGGAAATAGGTTCATCAACGGATCGGAGATAAATCCTGACCACTTACTGTGGATCGGCGGCGTCCGTGATCACGACTGGAATTTGATTGGATTGATGTCAGAAAAACGCTGAATCAGATTTTGTGCGGCTCTGCCGTCAATTCGATTCACAAAACTGCTTGCTTCAGTAGTTCCGCGAATAAAACGTTCGAAACTTCGTTGATTACCCCTTCAGCTACATTTTTGAGTTACCAATGCAATTGAATATCGAGAATTTGAGTAAAACCTATCCTGGGGGAGTCCTCGCTCTTGATCAGATCTCTCTGACGATTTCAAAAGGGATGTTTGGCCTGCTTGGCCCGAACGGTGCCGGAAAATCAACGTTGATGCGGACGATTGCTACGCTGCAGACCGCAGACTCTGGAACCGTCCGATTAGGCGAAATCGATGTTCTGAACGAAAAAAACCGAATCCGGCAGATCCTGGGATATCTGCCGCAGGAATTTGGCGTCTATCCGCGAACCAGCGCCGTGACTTTGCTCATGCATCTGGCAACGTTGAAAGGAGTGGGTAACGGTCATCGAGATCGTCGCGAAGTCGTCGAAACTCTGCTTGAGCGGGTGAATCTGGCCGATGTCCGAAACAAGGCAGTCAGTACGTTCTCGGGTGGAATGCGCCAGAGGTTTGGGATTGCCCAGGCGCTGCTTGGCGACCCCCAGTTACTGATTGTGGATGAACCGACCGCCGGTTTAGATCCTGGAGAACGCAATCGCTTTTACAATCTTCTCGCCGAAGTTGGTGAAAACATTATTGTCATTTTGTCGACACACATCGTCCAGGATGTCAAAGAGCTCTGCACGCAAATGGCGATCATCAATAAAGGTCGTTTGCTTTACAGTGGCTCGCCGGCTGATGCCGAGAATCTGCTTGCCGGCAAAGTCTGGTTTCAATCAATGAGTAAGCAACAACTGGCGCATCGCGAATGGAAGCAGCCGATTCTTTCAACCAAATTGGTTGCAGGTAGCCCGTCAGTACGAATCTATAGCGAGACGGACCCTGGAAACGGATTTCAAATCGCGATCCCGGACCTCGAGGACGCTTTTTTCTCGCACCTGTCACAAGCTTAGACGAACCAATTGATCCGTATCCGTGTGCATTGATCGGTCAACTCGATGCGATCCTGTCATGATCTCGTCACCAGAAACAAAAGCCTTATCTATGCTGCGTGAATTCTTTCGATTCGAGCTGTTCTACTGGCTGCGCGGCTGGATGATTTACATCTTTGTGGCGATCATGGCGGTACTATTCGGATTTGCCTCAGGATCGGATTTTGTCCAGGTTGGGGGCCCGATTGGCAACACCTACAAAAACGCCCCGTTTGTCATCGCGATGTGGTATGCATCGGCCAGCATTTTGACCAGCTTCATGGCTGCGGCAGTCTACGACTCGTCAGCGTCGCGCGATTTCAGTTGCAAGATGTCAGACATCTTGTTCAGCAAGCCCCTGAATAAATGGGGATTTCTGGCAGGAAGATTCCTTGCCGCGACGGTCATCGCGATGTTGCCAGCATTAGGAATTTCCCTGGGTGTCATTTTCGCACGACTGTTCCATTGGTCGGATGTGACCCGATGGGGACCATTTCATCTGATGGACCATATCTTGCCCATCCTGGTCTTCATAATTCCCAATACACTGCTTTTAGGCTCGATCGTCTTTGCGATTGCCACCGTGACTCGAAACACCCTCTATTCGTTCCTGGGGGTTCTTTTGCTGCTCGTGGCCTACGCTGCCTCCCAGACAATCGCGGGAAAACTTGATTATGAAACACTGACCTGCTGGATCGATCCTTTTGGAGCAGCACCATTCGAAGTGGCGACAAAGTATTGGACGGTTGACGAGCGCAACACGAAATCAATCCCCATTACAACTTTGCTCTTAGGAAACCGCGCATTATGGCTGGCGGTGGCTGCACTGATCTTTGCCATCGCCGGTCGACTGTTCAGTTTTGAAAGTCGAACACGTGTCGACGGAAGGAAGCGTAAGACTTTTCGGCCGGAACTGACAAATCAACCTGAAGTTCAATTGTTCGATCAAACAGTCGAGATCCCCAGACGAACCCCGTCCCTGTCGTGGACATCACAACTTGTTTCGATGCTTCGATCCGATTTGTCGAGCATGTTCGGCAGTTCGACGTTTATCGTCATTGTCGCTTTTGCGATTTTGAATACTGCGGCCAGCTTATTTCTGGGCAACAGCGGCGACGTCATGTTTGGAAGTTCTTCGTTTCCTGTGACGTACAAGATGGTCGACGCCATCTCGGGTTCGCTGCTGGTGTTCCCGATCGCGATCATCACCTATTTTACCGGAGTTTTGATCTGGCGAGATCGCGACTGTTTATTCCATGAAATTGTCGGAGCGACACCAACCGCGAACAGTGTCTTCGTCGTTTCCCGGTTGATCTCCATGATCATCACGGTCCTGGTCATTGTGTTCATCGGAATCGTACTCGGTTGCTTATACCAGTGGACACAGGGTTACACGCGGTTTCAACTGGGAGTCTACTTGCAGGAACTGATTGCCATCCAGGGGATGCGATTTGCATTTCTGATTGTGCTGGGATTACTGGCACATACGCTGGCGGCAAACAAGTATGTCGGCTATGCGATTTTTGTCTTATTTATCGTGATCAACGCGTTTTTGTGGCAGGGTCTCCGATGGGAATCGCTACTGCTGCGCTTCGGAGCCTTGCCACGACACGTCTATTCCGACATGTTTGGAATTGCCCCCTATCGACCCGGACTGATCGCGTTCGCAGGCTATTGGAGCTGTGTCTCCTGCTTGCTATTGTGGCTCTGTATGGTCGCCATGCACCGTGGAGTCGCTGCGAAATTGCGATCTCGTCTCGTCGACGGCTTCTGTTCAACATCGCTTCGCGCTCGCGGACTTGCCGTACTCGCCCTGGTCGCATCGGCAGGCATGGGAGGGTGGTTGTACTACAACACTCTGATTCTCAATAAATTAGTCGGCGCACCGGAACGTGAGCGTCGGCAAATCGAGTACGAGCAAACCTACGAAAAGTTGGCTTCGATTGATCAACCCAAAATCCAATCCGTGAACTACGCGATCGATATCTTTCCTGAATCACGGAACATGATCGTCAACGCCGAACAGCGAATCGAAAACAAGTCAAAGGCGCCCATAAAGACTCTCTATGTCAACGTCAGCCCCGATTTCAAAACGACACTGGAGATCCCCGGCGCGAAATTAGAGAAAGACGACGATCGTCTTTGCGTCAAAACTTTCGGCCTGGAACCGCCGCTTGAACCTGGCGCTTCGTTAACGATGAAGTACACAGTAAAAAGCCAAACGCGCGGCATCGAGAATAATGTCTCGCAAAGCGTCCTGGTCCAGAATGGAACGTTCTTCAACAACGGCATCGCCCCCTCATTCGGATTTGATTCCGAACGCCGCCTGGTCCTTCCCAATCGGCGTCGTAACTTCGGCCTCAGTCCGATTGAGCCGATTCCTGAATTGAACCGAGAATGTGGGCACGCTTGCAGTGTGCATTACATTGCCAATGATTCCGACTGGGTCACCGTCGAAACGGTGATCAGTACCTCTGCGGACCAAACGGCCGTGGCCCCCGGCTCGCTGCTGGAAAAGTGGACGAAAGAGGGGCGAAATTATTTTCGGTATCGGCTCGACCATCCTTCATTGAATTTCTATTCGTTCATTTCGGCCAAATACGAAGTCGCTCGAGCGAAGGTGGGAGATGTCGATACCGAAGTCTATTACGATCCTGAACATCAATGGAACATCGAAAAGATGTCGAGTGCGATTGCGGAGACTCTCGAATATTGCACGACGAATTTTGGTCCCTACCGACATCGCCAGGCAAGAATCATCGAATTCCCGCGTGTCGCCAGCTTTGCCCAGGCATTCCCGGGAACAATGCCCTACTCCGAAAGCATCGGTTTTATTGCGAATCTCGAAAAGCCGGACGACATCGATATGGTCACATACATTGTCGCTCACGAGATGGCTCATCAGTGGTGGGCTCACCAGGTCATCGGGGCGCGGATGCAAGGTGCAACATTGCTATCGGAAACGATGGCGCAGTACACGGCACTGATGGTGATGCGGCGCAAGTTTGGGGATGACATGATGCACAAGTTTCTTCGTTACGAGATGGATCGCTATCTGCGGTCACGGGGAAGAGAGGAGCTGAAGGAACGTCCGCTGATCCGAGTCGAACTTGAACAGGGATACATTCATTATCAGAAAGGGAGCGTCGTCTTCTTCTACCTGGCTGACATGATCGGCGAAGATCGTATTAACGCGGCGCTCAAAGATGTCATTAAAACCTTCTCATATCAAGGTCCGCCATACCCAAACGCCTACGTTCTCGTCGACCGGTTAAAAGAACAAACACCTGCAGAACTGCAGTACCTGATCAAAGATCTTTTTGAAGACATCACCTTATTCGGAAATCGAACTGTCGAGGCATTCGTTGTAAAAACGGATGATGGCAAGTTCCGGGTTAACCTTGTTGTGGAATGCGAAAAATTCAAGGCGGATGACAAAGGGCATGAATCGGCGGTGGAAATGAATGACTGGATCGAAATCGGAGCTTTCGCAAAACCCGAAGCGGGCAAACGCTACGGCCGGCTGCTGCACAAGGAACGAAAGCAACTGACGTCCGGTCGACATGAGCTCGAATTCGTTCTCGACGAATTGCCCCATCAAGCCGGGATCGACCCAAGAAACATGTTGATTGACCGCGTCCCGGGCGACAATATGAAGACCGTTACACTGAAGCCGTAACATCGGCTCAGCCCATGGGAAATACCAACTTGGGTACGGCGAAAAGCCGACACGACAAAAAAACGCGACATGAGCGCACGTCACCAGACTCGGCCAACGGTTGTTTCGCGCGATCCCGGCCGGGATGAAACATCAGAATGTTCATCTGATGTTTTGCTTAACCGGTTTTGAAACCGGCTCTCGTCGCCGATTCGAGTACCTACTTTTTGATCGTGCGTCCAGCAGGAAGCTTAACCGTCTCTTTAAGCACGGGCATACCGGTATTCTTTACATTGCTTGCCATGGTCACGGAATTGTCGCTATCGGTTTCTGAAAGGTCTTTGGCAAGCTCGATGTGGCCCGAATCGTAACCGCAACCGACAAGGCTGACACCGAACGCAAGACTGACGAACGAAAATCGAGTTAGTTTTAGAAACATCTTAACCCCCTTATTGGATTCGATGACGAATCCTCAACAAAAATGAAATGGGACCATTCCCTTACTTTTACAGAAGGATTTCGCACGGGACCGAAGCGTACCCGTAAAAAACAGAGGAGCGAGAAAATGGTCTTCACAGAATTTCTGCGAAGACCATTATTCGAAAAAGTTTGCCGGAACCACCGGACTTCGCTCACACACCACACTTTCGCATATCAGAAATCACCAGTGACTAAACCATCGTCACGACTGTGCAGCAAACCATACAAGCCGTGAGTTGCTGGATTCGCCGTCGTGGACTGTTGATTCGTCCCCAGCACCGCAGGATTCCAGTCGCCGTCAGCGTTAATGTTGTTGCTGATAAATCGGACAGAGCCATCACCGAGCAAGAAGGTCGCTCCACCGATGTGAGCACTGTTGAACCCTTGACGGTCAAGACGAAGCACCGTGGTATTCACTTCATCGTATTCGTTCGTGTTTGGTGGCGCACGACCTGTTCGTACACAGCTTCCCAAGTGTAACGGCGGAAACGCCCAGGTTCCCCAAGCATAGGCTCCATCTCCGTTCGTCGAGGTTTCGTTTTGTGTATGTCCCGAGATTTCCCCGATCATGATCGTGTTGGTCAGTCCATCGGTCACGTCCGCGATTCTCGTGCAATGTTGCTGCGAAAAAATGCCGCGGGTCTGAACCCCTTTGGAATCTGGCCCCCCCTCATTACAGATACCACTGACGTAGCATCCACCAAAATTGTTGTTCCCGTACGAACAAGCGTAGCTGCAATGTCCCATGGGCCAGGATGGACTTCCTTTAGGTGAACCGGCGAACGAAACCGATACTCCAAGCGTGTCAGACGGACAAACGAAAGTAGGAAGTTTGGCGGTCCACCCATACGTCGCAGAACTGATGTTTGTCGTATTACCAATCGGCGGGAAATTGGAATTCGATGGGCCGGATGCAAATCCATACCAACCCAGCGCAGCCGAGCTGGAATCTACTGTCGAAATCACATTGAACAATGGGGCCTGGTCAATCTGTGGCAGAATCATTGCTGACCACGAGTAGCCCCACGTGTTCATGTTCAACGAGCTTCCCGAACCTGACGGATTTCCGTACGTCAGCATGCAGGGAAATGTATTATTAATTTCGTGATAGTTATGGAGAGCCAACCCAATCTGCTTCATACTGTTTCGGCATGAAGTCCTGCGAGCAGCCTCTCGGGCCTGCTGCACAGCCGGCAAGAGAAGCGCAATCAACACTGCGATGATTGCGATGACGACGAGTAGCTCAATAAGCGTAAACCCTTTTGAACGAAGACCATGATTGCGTTTCAGTTCCATAATAACTCCTTGAAAAGATGTAACGGAGAAGGGTCAAATGACCCAGGCAAACCACAAATTTGAAAAACGGGAAATACGGCCCGAAACACTGACCACAAGTACACTCCAGAGGCACGGACGGATCAAGCAAATGAATTTTTATTAACAAAAGCGATCAAGTTCGCGAGAAACCGCAAAGTCAGTAATATTCTCGCGGAAGCAGTCTTGGAAATGACTTAAGCGATTAACTGTCGGACAATTAGCAATCAACATGCCAATTTTTCAGCGACCAAAAACGTAGATTCTGACATGTCGAATTCTTGATCCGAGCTGAGAAATATGAATGAATTATGAATATTATGACTGAAGTCAGCTTTCCCGTCTTAACATTCAGAATCCAAAGAATTGCCTTTTTTGTCGAGAGTTCGGTGAGTCTCCGCAAGTCGAAACCGGAGACGAAATCAACGCAGCATCAACAAGAAATCAACGAGATTTATTCGCTTCGATTTTTAATCGGCTTGCTTGAATTTCCGCAAATTGAAACAAACGAGCACAAAAACAAGCACCACCGACTTCGAATTTATGAACTCTTCTTCGAAAGATTTAGAAACATTAGCTGCCAGGACGACGAGCAATTCACATGCAAGATCGATTGATTCGTGCGCAAATGAGAAGCTTGACCACGGGCATATTGTCCCGCCGCAAGGTTGCGTTACAGAAACTGTACTTAGTATCCCGACGTTTGCTCTGAAATGCAGCAACAAGGTTTGCGTATCGAGGAGTTCTTGTTGTGCATCGATCACTTGGCCCCACTCAAGGCGAATTCTTCATTTTTTGCCGCTGATCGCCAGGCTGTGTTTCGGCAGAGTAAAGATGAACGCCACGACGGATGAAGCGGTCATGCGAGCATCCGAACCGTAGCCGGCATTGTCTCGATTCGGCTGGTAATAAAAGCTGCCGTCAGTGCACTGAGCCAGTGTGAACCACCCCCGATTGGCGTCCATTAACTTGCGGAAATTGGCCGGTTCAATATTCGCCGCCAGAGCCGTGTAGGCCATCCCCATCGGAGGTGAACCATGTGTATCGGGGAAGCTTTGCGGATGTTCTCCGATCACCTTTGAGTGCAGCAGCGCCCTTTCGCGATAGACAGGTTCGGGATAGGGACTCATGAAATTGGCGATTCCCGCAGCACCCGTCCGGCCCATGTCGGCCCAGTCAAGGGGTGCTCCACCGACTTCGTCCTTGTACCAGACGTATCCGTTCGCGCCCGTGGCTTTCTTCAGAAACTTATAAGCCGCGTCATGACGCGTGCGGTCGATCTTGATCCCGCAGCGGTGCATTAACGAGTACGCCAACGCCCCCTGCCCTGTCAGCATGGCGATCGGGCCATATCCCTCGAAACCCGGGTTGTGACCCCAGCCACCATGGGAATCTGCCGGACCTTTGGGGTAGTCATCAGGGTGTGTTTTCTTCGCCATCGGATTGATTTGCGACATATGGAGATACTGGCCAGAGATCAGGAAATCATGAACTTCCTGCAACTCGGGCAGCACCCACGCCTGTTGAGTCGCCAGGTAGTATTCGCTGAGCACGATCGCTGCCCCCATATAGTGCCAGTTAATCAAATCCGCGACGCGGCGATCTTTGGCTTCTGTCGTTCTGCAGTAATAGCGGACGCAGCGTTCGACGGCAGGCAGGTGGCGCGCCTCGCCACTCGCAAGCAGCGCCAGCGGAGCGAATGTGTTATGCAACGGGTCGCCGAACGAACCCTCCTCATCCTGATGAGCCACCAGATAGTCCAGCAGTTCCTTAAGAATGAGATCTGACTTCGGGCACTTATCGGGATAGGTGGCAGAATAAGTCCCATACTTCTGCCCCACTTCCAGAACAACATTCCGGCTCTCGCGTCCGCGCCGCAGCGTTAACGCGAGTTGACCTTTTCCAGCATCCCCCTGGCTGACTTCCAGGGCATCGGCAAACTCAGCAATCGGTCCATGGAACCCGAAGACTTTCATGCCATACCCGTTGCGGTGTTCATGCAAAAACGGCTTGTTGTCGGCTCCGGTAATCCGATCGCCAGCTTTGACCTGTTTACTTGCCGGAGAATCCGGGAAGACATATTTCACGACCAGCGACTTGGGATCATCTTTCACCAACTG
>JBAXBD010000194.1:0-9441 GCA_037142165.1 Schlesneria sp.
CTATACGAGCCAGGGGGATATCTTTCCGATCTGGGGTGCGAAGATGAAACCTGATCGCCCGCATCCCGCTGGCTGGGATCGATGCCTGCCGAGCGAGAAACGCACCAAGCCGTCGCCGGAATGGAACCACTATCGCGTTACCTGCAACAACGGAACAATCAAGTTGGAGGTGAATGGCAAGGAAGTTTCAGGCGGAACGAAATGTCATCCGAGAAAGGGATATCTGTGCCTGGAATCAGAAGGATCAGAATGCCATTTTCGAAACCTGCGTATCAAAGAACTTCCATCGACGAATCCCGGCCCTGATGAGATTTGTAACGAGGCTCTGGGTTTTCAATCACTCTATTCAGGAATCGATCTGTCTGGTTGGAAAGCGACCGATAAACATCATGGACATTGGCAGCCGAAAGACTGGAAGCTTGCCTACGACGGAAAGAGTGACGCTGAAGATCCTTGTCTCTGGAGCGAAAAGGAATATGGCGACATCGAAATGATTTGCGATTGGCGCTGGACAGCGACTCCCGTCAAGAAGCGATGGTCTCGAGTGTTGCCGACGGGACTCGATGAAATCGGTGCCGATGGCAAGCCCGTGGAAATCGAAGTTGACGATGCCGGAGACAGTGGGATCTATTTGCGCGGCAGCAGTAAAAGTCAGGTGAATATGTGGTGCCGACCTTGCGGTAGTGGAGAAGTTTACGGCTACCGTACTGATCCTTCACAGACCGCCGAGGTTCGAGCCGCAGTCACACCCAAAAAAGTGGCAGATAAACCGATCGGCCAGTGGAATCGATTTCATATCACCATGCGAGGCGATCGTTTGAGCGTCCGGCTCAATGGCGAACTGGTAATTGAAAATGCTCAGTTGCCCGGCGTCGCGGCTCGTGGCCCAATCGCACTTCAACACCATGGCGACCCGATCGAATTTGCCAACATTTTTGTGCGGGAGCTTCCCTGATTGAAGAGGATGCGGGCGGCTTCAGAAATTTGGGTTTCCCGTGCGTTTTCAATCTTCTGAATTCAAGTGCCACTGCTTGACCGTCCTCGGTCAAGCAGTGCTCTTCGACTCATAAAACGAGAATAAGTGCGTTAAAGAATCCACCGATGTCGTTCGTCAACTTGTCGGCGGATGCAGAACTGACCACAATAGCGCGATGTCCTTCTGTCAGAATGTCTCTATCGCCCGTGGAAAAATCGTTTCCGACGGTTCGTATAGCAGGTCATGGGTCATTGTTTTACGAAAGATACGCGTTTTATGATCGACTCGATCGAAATCGACGGGGTTCGTCTTTATTTAAGTCAGCCAGATACCTCGGAAGGGGAATGGATCGGCCAGCGTGAAATTCTTCAACAATTGTTGGCGTGCTGGCTTGTTGTCGACGCAAAGGACCTTCCCCTCTCGCCCCGATTGGTGGGAACGCCGGGGATTGGGAAGACGACGCTGGCGATTTCGGCCGGTCGAGTTCGGCAGCAACACCTCTATATCTATCAGTGCACTGCCGACACGCGACCTGAAGACCTGCTTGTCACTCCGGTTCTGGCCGAAAGCGGACACATTAAATATCACGCCTCGCCGCTGGTGACAGCGATGGTCCGTGGCGGCATTTGTATTCTCGACGAGGGAAACCGGATGAATGAGAAATCGTGGGCGAGTCTCGCTCCATTACTCGATCACAGGCGGTACGTCGAATCGATCGTCGCGGGAATTACGATTCACGCTCATCCCGATTTCCGCTGTGCCGTGACGATGAATGATGACGAATCAACGTTTGAGATTCCTGATTATATTTTGAGTCGCCTGCAACCGACGCTCACGCTTGGGCATCCGAATCGTGACGATGAATTGTCGATCTTGCGGTTCCACTTACCGTTTGCTGAAACCGAAATGCTGAATCTGACCGTCAGCTTTCTGCAGCAATCTCACGATTTGAATCTCGACTTTTCCACGCGCGACGGCATCAACGTATTACGCTATGCCATGAAACGCATGGCGCAGGATAAGGATCATCCGGTGAGCAAGGATGCTCTGTGGCAGGAAGCGCTGATGAACTGCCTCGGCGAAGGGGCCAGCGATCTCGATTCGCTCGCCAAGCGGCGTCAGCAGTCACTCGGCGGAAACTCGATGCCGATGGGACTCGGTGACTTCTTCTTCGATCCCAGCGATCCTCTGCATCCCGACTATGACATCGAAGACGAAGATGAAGACGACGACGAGGACGATGTGTGATTGAGTTCGGGTGACTTCCATCGATCACTTTTTCGTCCGAATCAATTTCTCTTCTTTTGAATTTCATCCGATCCTGGAGCATCCCGTCTGCGAACGACGCTGCCAGGAACGGAAAACTTCGACAAAACAGGTCGGTCAGTCCCTTCGCCCCCAAATAGATTTGCGTTGACAATCCAAGGTTCGTGCAAACCTTTGGAATTACATACGCATCGATTCAGCATCAGCCTCATCCCCCCCCTTGGGTTGCTGTGAAGCCCTTGTCGAAGATTCAGTGAGCGATGCTGATTGATCGACGACTCATTTGAGATCTGGCGGGGGCAGTTTCATCGGATTGATTTTCGGTCTTGGTTCCGAAAACACTGGTCTCCAAAAGTGTTTGAAGACTTTCATCAGAACGCTTCGGAAAAGCGAACGTCATCCCCTGAAAAACGAGTAACACGAGTATGACGCTCGATATCGCGATTTCAATCCACTTCCTGGGGTTGGTTGAAGTTGACGGTCGGTCGATCACAGTTCCGATATGTTCTTCGCACACTGACAGCACTTTTTGGTCGGCAGGCACCAATAATTGAATTGTGGCGGCATTGATGTTGCGGCATTTCTGAAGTTCGGACGTAGACATTTGCTATCACCTTGGACAAGAACTCTCACAGAACGAGCGAGCGCATTCATCTGGATTGTTGTTCGTTGCTCGAATGGAAATCTTGGAAGAAAAATCGTCACGAAAAAAATCTCGCGGAATGCCCTGATCACCAACGGCTGTTGCCACGAAACAGTTGATGATTTCGAACTTACTTTTCAAGTCCGAATTGCTGAATATGTTCGGCTGGATTTTTCTGGAGAGCGATTGTTGGAATCTCACACATTTGTTAGCGAGCCAAAAGCTCGAATCCGCCATGTGTTAAAGTGAAATTCTCGAAAGATCCGGCAATATTTGATCCTCAATGAAATCAATGGCAGAATTCGTCGTACGGAGCTTACTCTTTTATTGGGGTTTCCCCGCCTGATGGCAAACCGAGTGCAGTCTCGACAGTTTCTACAATAACACACAACCGACCGATGATTCTTGAACTGAGCAACAGCCCTTGTTCGGCGGCATAGGTGAGGATTCCTTCGACAGCAAAAGGGTTTTCTTTTTGAGGAAGTTCCTCAATCAAATACTTACTCACTGCCATTCCCTTTTCGATGTGATCGAATGGATACTCGATCGTTTGCAGTTTTTCTCGAAGGGAGTTCAACATTGTCGCTCCCTGGTCGGATGCGCGCATCAGGCAAGGTATCAGCGTCTCTTGTTTCCCACCCAATTCAAGCTGCATGAAGATATTCCGTATCAACTGACGCCCGTCATAGGCACTCAGCAGATTATCGCGGCAGTCGCGAAGTTCCACATACGTCGTGAGCAGGGTTTGACTTTCTTTCCACAGTCGGTCCGCATCGGGAATCTTTTCGATGACAGAGGGTATGCTTAACAATTGCAGGGGGAGACAAATGCGATCAGCTAAATCCTTGAGGATCGGTTTCAGCGACTCATGCACTTCCCTTTTTTCCTCGATCGCAGTTTCACGGACGGCTTTGACTTGCGTCAGATTTGTCATTGGTTGCGAAAAGATGTTTGCGCCAACAGTCATTTTCGCTTGCAACAAAGTTTCGGCCAGCCTGGCTTCTTGCAAAAGATTGAAGTGATTCGTGAGTCGTGTGATCGCTTCTGAATGAGTTGACTGATAGCTCGGGAGTCGCTGTCGCAATGATTGAATCTCGGCCAACAGGTCGCCGGCCGAACTGGTTGTTGGATCCAGTGTGCCCGGCAATGGAATTGCGTAGAAGAAATGATAAAGGCCAGCCAAAACCTGGCCGACGGACTTGTCCTCCTGTTCGGCGGCTTTTTGACGGGCAACAAGGTTTTCGAGCGGAACCAGGTTTGAATCAGGTATCTCTTGGCTCAATTGTCTTTGATAAAACTTTTTTGTTTCGGTGCGACACGTCGCAGAAAAATCGTTGAACAGGACCGAAGCGGGGGCTTCGATCTGTAACAGGCCTTTCGCGTTTTCTCGCTGGACGTTGACGATTCGATCGGCGTCGCTTGGATGAGTATCGAACCAGCCCGTTTTGCTCTGTCTCTGTTCGTCATTCATTTTTTGACGAACATCCTCAGGGATGTTTTCTGCGCGATAAGTGACAAGGCGGAAGAAGTCATCCACCAACCGTCGCTCGCGGTATGACTCACTCAGATCCGAGATCGCCATTTGCCATGAGTTAGCCAGAACGGGCAGCCGATACGTTGTCGATACAAACGCGTCGCTGCCGGAAAGACGAGCGTTATGGCGATCGGCGTCAAACTCCATTTCCCGAGACAATCGGCGACTCATTGCGTGACCAATCAGCATTAATCCGTGCAGGATTTTTCGTGTCAGCCAGACACCGCCACGTACGGCGTAGATCACCCAGCCAATTTGAAGATCAACTCCTTTTGACCATTGTTCAAGCGATTGATCCCATTCGTCCCGTTGATAAACGACAAAGGCAAACCATCTGTTGACGGAGTCAATGATACGCCCCAATCGCATCCCGGTCCCCTGCGAGAAGTGCCCGAATTCGTGTGCTAATACTCCGGCAAATTCTCGCAGGCTGAGGCCCGCAACCAGCGGCAGCCCGATCACCAGCATCAGGTCGTGGCGAAACGGGTTCCAAACGCTACTCGTTAATGCCGCAGCAGCGTTCACGCTGTCGTCGAGGAGAATCGACTTAGGGTGCGGAGCGCCGACCACATCGCACAACCGGTCGACGAATTCGAACAGTAACGGTTCGTCAGCCCGAAGTACCGTTTGAGGATCGTTCCCCTTGGGTTGTCGACGAGCGAACAGGGGTTTCAACATGAATGCAATCATCACGACCCCGATAATAGCCGGTGCGGCGTAAGCCAATACGACCATCAAATATCCCCGACCTCCGACCTTGGTCGTAAGAATGGCGGTGTTGTTGACCAGATGCCAAAAAACGCCGTATCCCACCAGGCCAATGAACGCCAGGTAGATCATCGGCAGTAACACCATCAGCGCGGCGACGACGGCAATCGCCACGCGATACCCCAGTGTCACTTTGACCGGCTCAATCTGTCCGTTCAGTGCTTGCAGAATCTTCGCTGAAAGTTCTGGCGAAGCGGTTTCCAATGTCGACGACCCCTTGCCATTTGCTGACTTTTCTTTATCGCAGTCGGAGCAAGCAACGTCGATCATGGTGAGCTTTCCTTCGCGGAGTCTGATGTTTTGATCGGAGGAATGAACGATTGGGATTGGCGAGAAAAAGAATACGATGCAATCGCATCGTTTGTCACTCAAAAATCAATGTGTCATCCATGACGAACAACAGTTTCTTGAGTAACACCGCCACAAAAAAGTGGCGTCCCCACCGTCGAAGAAAGGCAAACGCGTGCAAGTCGCGGAAAATTTCAAGAATACGCTGGCAAAGGGGGGAGATTCGAGTTATTCCAGAGTCGGTGATGACCGCTGATGGACTGTTTTCCATGCACGATAAGTATGTGAAAACGTTGTCTCACACGTGAAACGGGATGACTTCCGAGGAATGATAGTGATGCGTAACAAGCTTGCCGGGACTGCCCTGCTGATTTTCACCGTGACGGCGACAGTCCAGGCAGCAACTCCACCTGCTCCTGCCATCTCGTCGATCAATGGATATTCTGATGGATTTACGGTCCAGAATGGTCGCTTTGTCGGGCAGATTGTTGCCGTTCCACCCGGGGGAACGAATCAGTACAAGAATTTCCTGGCGAGCGATTCCTACCCCAACGGCAGTCTCGCAGCAAATCCCTACTACTGGGATATCAACGGAAGCAACTTTGGCACAGCAACGGGAAGTCTCGACTTTGGAGTTAGCCCTAACCCGTTTACGTCAGTGACGATCGTCAGCTGGACAGCCACAAAGATCCGAGTGAAGGTTGTGGCGGGTTACGCATTCGTTTCGACGCCGATCGCATTGAAGGTCGCCAACTCAACTGGTCAGACCTCCACAGCATTCAAAGATAACGTTTGCGGGACGATTAAAGGTCGGGGAGCCGGGCAATGTACCTGGTTTGCTGCATCAGTTCGTTTGCAACACAGTCTCTCCATTCCACCGACGCCGTGGGGTACAAACGGTTCGATTCCAGGAGTTGGTGCTCAGGATACCGGTTTCAGACCACAACAGTGGGATTGCATGATCTATCCGGGCCACATCGCGATTATTACCTCGGCTCCGGTTCAAACCAATAACGCAGATGGTTCAGTGAGCTGGTCGTTTACCCTCTCCGAATACAACGCGAAATGGAATGAAAGCCTTTCCACCAGTACCCGGACATACGCTCTCAGTAAGCCAAACAAACAAGGGAAGCGAACCGTTACGACGGGAATTGGTACTAATCTTAACTCGGTACTGACGGCTTACGGGTATTTCCGCTAACGCAGATTGATGCTGGGAAAGCATTTCTCAAGGCACGATAGCAACGCTCCTGTCGTTTTGGCATTTCGGGGAAAATCGAGATTTTCGTCGAAACTTTTGCGGCTGCCACTTTGGCAATCGAAACTCTGAAATCTCTTATCTTCACATGGAATACCGACAATAGTTTTTCCGGATCGCATGCGCAAAATCTTTTCTAGAGTCAATTTGCGATTGTTTGTGATGCCTGAGACGTTGAAGTAATCTGATGAAATACTGGTTTGGTACACGACTTGCCTATCGAAAAAACTAGACCGGGCCTGGTCGATAAACAAACAATTAAGTTACGAAACAAGCGGGGTTCATGCCCTGAACTTAACGGAGAATGAACATGTTAGTGCGAACTCGAAGAATCGGTTTGCCTGCGGCAGACCCTATGTCATCAATGCATCGTGAAATGGAGCATCTGTTGGGACGGTTCTTAAATGTCACTCCCGAAAACGGTGCTGCCCGAGGCTGGCACGCAGTCGTCGCCATGTGGGACGACGCGGATAAGGTGTTCGTCGAACTTGAACTCCCAGGGGTTTCGAAGGAAGACATTGATGTGACCGTTCATAACGGTATGGTACGTGTTTCGGGTGAACGCAAGCTTCCTGAAGGGAATCGTAATTACTGGGTCAATGATCGAGTTTACGGACCGTTTGACCGGGCGATCAATCTTCCAGAGGACGTCGATGCAGACAGCATTGACGCTGAATTGTCAGACGGAGTACTGCGAATCACCCTGTCCAAGAAGCCTGAAGCTCAGCCGAAAAAGATTACCGTGAAAGGTTAATCCTTTTGTCGTGTCGGCCACGAACTCACGCGACAAGTTGTGTGGCACGGGCTGAAGCCCGTGCTACGGTTTGTTCATGGTTCGTCCGTCAAAGGGGGCTGTCCCCGTGTCTGGATAGTGAACGAATACAGAGGGGACAGAACATTCAATGTTCTGTCCCCTCTGCTTTTTTATTATCCGATCCAGTGTCGAGCCTGCCTTTTCGGAGCACTCTCAATCGACGAGGTTGACTTCTGAACTGTCGGGAGAGCCCCATCAATAAATGGCCTGAGGCAATGAGGTTTGTCGCTTCGGCCACCTCGTTGATAATCCCGCCACATGGTCGCGGCGACGTCGGGTGAGGAAAGCCCTTTAACCGTCGTCAGGTACAGGAACAAGAGTTCTACCAGACGACCAAGTGGAATGCCGTGCGACTTTCCTTCTTGACTGAAGATCCAGGCAGAGAGTCGACGAAACTCGTGGAATGGAGATCTTGCTGCTTCGGATGATTTGTCGTCGGAAGATTCGTTCGCAAAGGCTTCCCAAAGTAACTTGATCGATTCAACGAAGTTTCCGCTGTTTGCAATCGAATCCCAGTACTTCGCAAACCGACGCAGCTCTTGGATGGCCGAGAAATCGAGCAACTTGTTGTAAAGTATTTCGTACGGCGGGTGAGGGCTATAGACCATCTGCCATTCGGTGTCGTGCCGGACAATTGGAGTTCCACGTAAGCGCTTCAGGATGCCGACTTGAATCTCATTCGGACCAAGCCTGACCAGTCGATCGAAGCCATCCGCAAAACTTTCCAGCGTTTCGCCCGGCAGGCCGACAATCAGGTCGGCATGAACGTGAACCCCGGTATTGTCTCGAAGCCAGCGAAGGTTCGCTTCGGCAACGTCATTTTCCTGATGCCGACTGATCAGTTCACAAACTGTTTCGTTGAATGTTTGAATTCCGACTTCAAATTGAAGTGAGCCCGCAGGGAATCTGACGATCAAATCCTTGAGTGCATCAGGCAGGCGATCCGGGATCATCTCAAAATGCAGGAACAGCCCTGGCTCATATCGATTGAGAAAGAATTCAAGAATTGCTCGACCGACCCGGAGATTCAGATTGAACGTTCGATCAACAAACTTGAATTGCCTGGCACCACGTCGCAGTAACGACTCCATCGAACCCAGGAAGTTTTCGAGAGGAAACTGCCTGACGGGGATATCAAGTGCCGAAAGACAGAATTCGCAAGAGAAAGGACATCCTCGCGAAGCCTCTACGTAAATGACACGATGAGCAACATCGTCGTCAGTATATAACTCGTAAGGCAGAACAATTTCGGTCAAAGCAGGTAACTGGGACGCGATCGAACGCGAGTTTAATGTTTCAATGCGTTCTTTCGCGGGATGGGTCTCATCCAGTTGTTCTCGGCAAAACTGCGCAAAGGCGAGATCCGCTTCACCCGTAATCACGTAATCTGCCAACGACACGATCGGTTGCCCTTCCGCTTCGTAGCTGACCTCGGGGCCGCCGAGGACCACGATAATGTCAGGTCGAACGCGTTTCAGATCCGCGACCAGTCGTGTCGACTCATCCACATTCCAGATATAAATTCCCAGCCCGACGATCTTTGGCTGCTGCTCAAGAATGGCGTCGAGAATTTCGAGCGTTGGTTGTTGTGTCGTGAATTCCAGCAAGACGGTGCGGTCTTGCAATTCGCCCATATTTGCGAGCAGATAGCGCAGTCCAAACGCGCAGTGGATGTAGCGTGCATTCAACGTGGCGAGGACGATATCACCGGTCGGGGACTGACGCATTTTCATGGCGAAAAACACTAAACTCAGTTGAGTAACTCAAGTCCGATTCATGGTTTGCCAATGAAAATGGGTCTATCCCCCTGCATTGCCCGTGAACGGTTAAATTCATCCGCCTAACTGACGGCGGAGATCATCAAATCGATCTTGCAGCGAACGGAATTCAGAAC